>NZ_JBYOJR010000023.1:0-112910 GCF_057798915.1 Cupriavidus sp. 22TCCZM01-5 | reverse complement strand
GCTATCCGCGAAGGTGGCCGTACCGTCGGCGCCGGCGTCGTGGCAAAGATCCTCGACTAAGCAACTTCCTGGGACATGCCTGCGGGCATGTCCCCTTTGATCCGGGCACATTGCCCATCGCTCTTTTAAGGAAATATCATGCAGAACCAGAAGATCCGTATCCGCCTGAAGGCTTTCGACTATCGCCTGATCGACCAGTCGGCAGCTGAAATCGTGGATACCGCCAAGCGTACCGGCGCGATCGTCAAGGGCCCGGTGCCCCTGCCGACCCGCATCCAGCGCTTTGACATCCTGCGTTCGCCGCACGTCAACAAGACCAGCCGCGATCAGTTCGAGATCCGCACTCACCAGCGCCTGATGGACATCGTCGACCCGACCGACAAGACCGTCGACGCGCTGATGAAGCTCGACCTGCCGGCAGGCGTGGACGTCGAGATCAAGGTGTAATCATGCTTCGGGCCGCGCCAGCGGCCTGCTGCAGGAAGAAACGGCGAACTTCGGTTCGCCGTTTTTGTTTTTTGGCTTCGGCTTGGTCAGTTCAAATCGGCTCGTACCCGGCGCGTGTGATAGCGCATCTTGCCCTTGTGAAGCCGGCCGGTCGTGGTCACGAGCCATGCTCCGTCGGCCGATAGGGCGCCGACGTCTGGCCTGAGATCGTCGGTTGCGAGTGCGGCGCGGAACTCGAAGTCCTTCGTTCTTGCGTGCCGTGGGACCCACGTGGCGCCGTCCAGATCGTCCCGATCAACCCACCCGCGCGAGATGGTGCCGTCGTCCGATATCTGCTCCGCTTCGGACCACTCAGGGGATGTCGCTGCGTCGGAAGGCGAACCGCGTGTGCTCCATGTAGGTCAGTTCGTCTCCGCCTCTGCGGCCGGAACTGAGCGCTTCCGCGGCTATCGCGCCGCAGAAAGTCGGTTTCGCGCCGCAATCTCCCCGCATGCTGTGGTTGAAGGCGCAATTCCCGGCGGAATTCGGCAATTCATGTTGCCCATTCCAAAACTCTGGGCTATAGTGTAAGGCTACCCGTGTCTCCGGGTGGTGGGTTGGCCGTTTTGGCCTTGCGCAGTCCTCTTTAGCGCAGCCCTTTTAAGCGCAAATGCAGCGCAACTGCGCAAACACAGTTTTCGTGTATCAATCAGCCCCGGCCAATCGCAGCTGGGAATGGAGCAAATCATGAGCCTTGGCCTTGTAGGTCGCAAGGTTGGCATGACCCGTATTTTCACGGACGACGGTGATTCGATTCCCGTTACCGTGGTCGAGGTCGGCGACAACCGCGTGACACAAATCAAGACGGACGAGACCGACGGTTACACCGCGGTTCAAGTCACCTTCGGCGCACGACGCGCAAGCCGCGTCACCAAGCCGCTGGCGGGTCACCTCGCCAAAGCCGGCGTGGAAGCCGGCGAAATCATCCGCGAATTCCGTATCGATGCAGCCAAGGCTGCCGAACTGCAAGCTGGCGGTTCGCTGTCGGTCGACCTGTTCGAAGTCGGTCAGAAGATCGACGTGCAGGGCGTGACCATCGGTAAGGGCTACGCCGGTACCATCAAGCGCTATCACTTCGCCTCCGGCCGTGCCACCCACGGTAACTCGCGCTCGCACAACGTGCCGGGCTCGATCGGTATGGCGCAGGATCCGGGCCGCGTGTTCCCGGGCAAGCGCATGACCGGCCACCTGGGTGATGTCACCCGTACCGTCCAGAACCTGGAAATCGCCAAGATCGACGCAGAGCGCAAGCTGCTGCTGGTCAAGGGCGCCATCCCCGGCTCCAAGGGCGGCAAGGTCATCGTTACCCCGGCCGTCAAGGCCAAAGCCAAAGCTTAAGGAGCGGAATCAATGGAACTCAAGCTCCTCCAGGACAATGGCCAGATCGGCGCGGGCGTAGCCGCCTCCGCCGAAGTGTTCGGCCGTGACTACAACGAGGCCCTCGTTCACCAGATCGTCGTCGCTTACCAGGCCAACGCTCGCAGCGGTAACCGTAAGCAGAAGGACCGTGAAGAGGTCAAGCACACGACCAAGAAGCCGTGGCGCCAGAAGGGTACGGGCCGTGCTCGTGCCGGTATGTCTTCCTCGCCGCTGTGGCGCGGGGGCGGCCGTATCTTCCCGAATTCGCCGGAAGAGAACTTCAGCCAGAAGGTCAACAAGAAGATGTTCCGTGCCGGCATGCGCTCGATTTACTCGCAGCTCGCACGTGAAGGCCGTATCAATGTGGTGGACGGTTTCACCGTCGACGCGCCCAAGACCAAGCTCTTGGCCGACAAGTTCAAGGCCATGGGCCTGGACTCGGTGCTGATCATCACCGACAGCCTCGACGAAAACCTCTACCTGGCTTCGCGCAACCTGCCGCACGTGGCAGTTGTCGAGCCGCGCCAGGCTGACCCGCTGTCGCTCGTGCACTACAAGAAGGTGCTGGTGACCAAGGCGGCTGTCGCGCAGATCGAGGAGTTGCTGAAATGACGCAAGTAGCCAAGAACGATCATCGTTTGATGCAGGTGCTGCTCGCGCCGGTGGTTTCCGAAAAGGCAACCCTGGTCGCCGACAAGAATGAACAAGTCGTGTTCGAAGTGGCTCGCGATGCCAACAAGGCAGAAGTGAAGGCCGCCGTCGAACTGCTGTTCAAGGTCGAGGTGCAGTCCGTTCAGATCCTGAACCAGAAGGGCAAGCAAAAGCGCTTTGGCCGTTTCATGGGGCGTCGCAACCACGTGAAGAAGGCCTACGTTTCGCTGAAGCCGGGTCAGGAAATCAATTTTGAAGCGGAGGCCAAGTAATCATGGCACTCGTCAAGACCAAGCCGACTTCCCCGGGTCGTCGCTCGATGGTGAAGGTGGTCAACAAGGACCTTCACAAGGGCGCTCCCCACGCTCCGCTGCTGGAAAAGCAATTCCAGAAGTCGGGCCGTAACAACAACGGTCATATCACCACCCGCCACAAGGGCGGTGGTCATAAGCACCACTACCGCGTGGTCGACTTCAAGCGCAACGACAAGGACGGCATCGCCGCCAAGGTCGAGCGCCTGGAATACGATCCGAACCGCAGCGCGAACATTGCGCTGGTGCTGTTCGCCGACGGCGAGCGCCGCTACATCATCGCCACCAAGGGCATGGTTGCAGGCCAGGCGCTGCTGAATGGTGCTGAAGCCCCGATCAAGGCTGGCAACAACCTGCCGATCCGCAACATTCCGGTTGGTACCACGATCAACAACGTGGAAATCCTGCCGGGCAAGGGTGCCCAAGTCGCCCGTGCTGCTGGCGGTTCCGCCGTGCTGCTGGCCCGCGAAGGCCTGTACGCTCAGGTGCGTCTGCGCTCCGGCGAAGTGCGTCGCGTGCACATCGAGTGCCGCGCCACCATCGGTGAAGTGGGCAACGAAGAGCACAGCCTGCGCGTCATCGGCAAGGCCGGTGCGACCCGTTGGCGCGGTATCCGCCCGACGGTCCGCGGCGTTGTGATGAACCCGGTCGACCACCCGCACGGTGGTGGTGAGGGCAAGACCGCTGCCGGTCGCGATCCTGTGTCGCCGTGGGGTACCCCGGCCAAGGGCTACCGCACCCGCAGCAACAAGCGCACGGACAGCATGATCGTCCAGAAGCGCCACAAGCGTTAATCGGTAGGTAGGAGCTAAAGATATGACTCGTTCCGCTAAAAAGGGTCCGTTCTGCGACGCCCACCTGCTGAAGAAGGTGGAAGCGGCCGTAGGCGGCAAGGACAAGAAGCCCATCAAGACGTGGTCGCGCCGCTCGACCATCATGCCGGAATTCATCGGCCTGACGATCGCCGTGCACAACGGCCGTCAGCACGTGCCGGTGTATGTCACGGAAAACATGGTTGGCCACAAGCTCGGCGAATTTGCGCTCACCCGCACGTTCAAGGGCCACGCGGCTGACAAGAAAGCGAAGAGGTAAGGTGCCATCATGGAAGTGAAAGCGATTCATCGCGGTGCCCGCATCTCCGCCCAGAAGACGCGCCTGGTCGCTGACCAGATCCGCGGTCTGCCGATCGAGCGCGCGCTCAATGTCCTGACGTTCAGCCCGAAAAAGGCTGCCGGGATCGTGAAGAAGGTGGTCGAATCGGCCATCGCCAACGCTGAGCACAACGAAGGCGCCGATATCGACGAACTCAAGGTCAAATCGATCTACGTCGACAAGGCGACCTCGCTCAAGCGCTTCACCGCACGGGCGAAGGGCCGCGGCAACCGCATCGAGAAACAAACGTGTCACATTACTGTGACGCTCGGCAACTAAGGAGTCACGATGGGACAGAAGATTCATCCGACTGGCTTCCGTCTGGCCGTCAGCCGTAACTGGGCTTCGCGTTGGTACGCCAACAACACGAAGTTTGCCGGCATGCTGAAGGAAGACATCGAAGTTCGCGACTTCCTGAAGAAGAAGCTGAAGAACGCATCGGTTGGCCGCGTGGTCATCGAGCGCCCCGCCCGCAATGCCCGTATCACCATTTACAGCTCGCGTCCGGGCGTGGTGATCGGCAAGAAGGGCGAGGACATCGAACTGCTGAAGGCTGAACTGCAGCGTCGCATGGGCGTGCCCGTGCACGTGAACATCGAGGAAATCCGCAAGCCGGAAACCGATGCTCAGCTGATCGCCGATTCGATCACGCAGCAGCTCGAGCGCCGCATCATGTTCCGCCGCGCCATGAAGCGCGCCATGCAGAACGCGATGCGCCTGGGTGCCCAGGGCATCAAGATCATGAGCGCTGGCCGCCTGAACGGTATCGAAATCGCACGTACCGAGTGGTACCGCGAAGGCCGTGTGCCCCTGCACACCCTGCGCGCCGACATCGACTACGGCTTCTCCGAAGCAGAAACCACCTACGGCATCATCGGTGTCAAGGTGTGGGTCTACAAGGGTGATCACCTCGGCCGCAACGAAGCGCCGGTGGTGGAAGAGCCGCAGGACGACCGTCGTCGTCGCCCGGGTCGTCCGGAAGGCCGCCGCCGTGAAGGCGAAGGCCGTCCGGGTGGCAACCGCCGCGGTGGTGCCGGTGCCGGTGCCGGTCGCCGCGCTGCGCCTGGTGCAGATGGGAAGAGTGGAGAATAACGATGCTGCAACCTAAGCGCAGAAAGTACCGCAAGGAGCAGAAGGGCCGCAACACGGGTAAGGCTACCCGTGGCAACGCCGTGTCTTTCGGCGAATTCGGCCTGAAGGCCATGGGCCGTGGCCGCCTGACGGCTCGCCAGATCGAGTCGGCACGTCGTGCGATGACCCGTCACATCAAGCGTGGCGGCCGCATCTGGATCCGGATTTTCCCGGACAAGCCGATCTCGAAGAAGCCCGCTGAAGTCCGTATGGGTAACGGTAAGGGCAATCCGGAGTACTACGTGGCTGAAATCCAGCCGGGCAAGATGCTCTACGAGATGGATGGTGTGAGCGAAGATCTGGCGCGTGAGGCCTTCCGCCTCGCGGCTGCCAAGCTGCCGATCGCCACCAATTTCGTGGTGCGCCAGGTCGGGACGTAAGGAGAGCAGGGATGAAAGCATCCGAACTTCGCGGCAAGGACGCCGCAGGCCTGAACCAGGAGCTCTCCGAGCTGCTGAAGGCCCAATTTAGCCTGCGCATGCAAAAGGCGACCCAACAGCTGCAGAACACCAGCCAGCTGAAGAAGGTTCGCAAGGACATCGCGCGAGTGCAAACCGTGCTGACTGAGAAGGCGAACGCGAAATGACTGAAGCTGCAAAAACGGAAACGTCGCTTCGCCGCACCCTCGTCGGTCGTGTGGTAAGCGACAAGATGGACAAGACCGTCACGGTCTTGGTTGAAAACCGCGTCAAGCATCCCCTGTACGGCAAGTACGTGCTGCGTTCCAAGAAGTACCACGCACACGACGAAGCCAACCAGTACAAGGAAGGCGACAAGGTCGAAATCCAGGAAGGCCGTCCGCTGTCGCGGACCAAGTCCTGGGTGGTTTCCCGGCTGGTAGAGGCTGCACGCGTCATCTAAGAACAACAGTTCTTAGCTTGACTTGCAAGTCCAGGATTATGTAGCTATAATCCTGGACTTCCGCTTTATTGCGTTCGCCTTAGTTGTACCACCCGGGCGGGCCTGTTGAGCGAGCCAGGGCCAGGTGGCCCGACGTCTGTCGGGAGTGCCAGGTTCCTACCGACTCAAAGTTGATCAACCCATACGGGTCTGGCGCAAAGCCGGAGCCTACGGGACCAAGACTGACCGGCAGGCGTTTATGCACCTGGCGGATTAAGTTGGGAAGACAAACACCATGATTCAGACAGAAAGCCGGCTCGAAGTGGCCGATAACACTGGTGCGCGCGAAGTGCTGTGCATCAAAGTGCTGGGTGGGTCCAAGCGCCGCTACGCGAGCGTGGGCGACATCATCAAGGTGACCGTCAAGGACGCAGCGCCGCGCGGTCGCGTGAAGAAGGGCGATATCTACAACGCCGTGGTCGTGCGTACCGCCAAGGGCGTGCGCCGTGCGGACGGTTCGCTCGTCAAGTTCGACGGCAATGCCGCCGTCCTGCTGAACAACAAGCTCGAGCCGATCGGCACCCGTATCTTCGGGCCGGTGACTCGTGAACTCCGTACCGAGCGCTTCATGAAGATCGTGTCGCTCGCTCCGGAAGTGCTGTAAGGAGCCGCCATGAACAAGATTCGCAAAGGCGACGAAGTCATCGTCCTGACCGGCAAAGACAAGGGCAAGCGCGGTACCGTGCAAGCCGTGCTCGGCGACAAGGTTGCAGTGGAAGGCGTGAACGTTGCGAAGAAGCACGCCCGCCCGAACCCGATGCTGGGCACCACCGGTGGTGTGGTCGACAAGGTCATGCCGCTGCATATTTCCAACGTTGCGCTCGTGGATGCCAATGGCAAGCCGTCGCGCGTCGGCATCAAGGTGGAAGACGGCAAGCGCGTGCGCGTGCTGAAGACCACCGGCGCCGTCGTGGCAGCTTGATTCTGGGCACGTTTAGGAGTTGAGCATGGCAGCACGTCTGCAAGAGTTCTACAAAGAAAAGGTTGTGCCGAAGCTGATCGAGCAGTTCGGCTACAAGTCGGTCATGGAAGTGCCGCGCATCACCAAGATCACCCTGAACATGGGTCTTGGCGAAGCCATCAATGACAAGAAGATCATTGAAAACGCTGTCGGCGACCTGACCAAGATCGCTGGCCAGAAGCCCGTGGTGACGAAGGCCAAGAAGGCCATCGCCGGCTTCAAGATCCGCCAGGGCTACCCCATCGGTGCGATGGTGACCCTGCGTGGCGAGCGCATGTTCGAATTCCTCGATCGTTTCGTCACCGTGGCCCTGCCGCGCGTGCGTGACTTCCGTGGTGTGTCGGGCCGTTCGTTCGACGGTCGTGGCAACTACAACATCGGTGTGAAAGAGCAGATCATTTTCCCCGAAATCGAGTACGACAAGATCGACGCACTGCGTGGTCTGAACATCAGCATCACGACGACGGCAAAGAACGACGAGGAAGCGAAGGCGCTGCTCGGTGCGTTCAAGTTCCCGTTCCGCAATTAAGGGGTAACCGTGGCTAAACTGGCTCTGATTGAACGTGAGAAGAAGCGCGCCAAGCTGGTGGCGAAGTATGCTGCCAAGCGCGCCAACCTCAAGGCCATTATTGACGACCAAGAAAAGTCGGAAGAAGAGCGTTACAACGCGCGCCTCGAGCTGCAACAGCTCCCGCGCAACGCGAACCCGACTCGCCAGCGCAACCGCTGCGCGATCACCGGTCGTCCCCGCGGTACCTTCCGCAAGTTTGGCCTGGCGCGTAACAAGATCCGCGAAATCGCCTTCAAGGGCGAAATCCCGGGTCTGACGAAAGCCAGCTGGTAATTACGCACAGGCTACAGGAGAAACAGTATGAGCATGAGCGATCCTATCGCCGATATGCTGACGCGCATCCGCAACGCCCAGGGCGTGCAGAAAGCGTCGGTTGTCATGCCGTCGTCGAAGCTGAAAGTGGCAATCGCCAAGGTCCTGAAGGACGAAGGCTACATCGATGACTACGCCGTCCAGGAAGAGGGTGGCAAGGCACAACTGAGCATCGGCCTGAAGTACTACGCCGGCCGTCCGGTGATCGAGCGCATCGAACGCGTCTCGAAGCCCGGCCTGCGCGTATACAAGGGCCGCAGCGACATCCCGCAAGTGATGAACGGCCTCGGTGTGGCGATCATCTCGACCCCGCAGGGTCTGATGACCGACCGCAAGGCTCGCGCCACCGGCGTGGGCGGCGAAGTTCTCTGCTACGTCGCTTAAGGAGAGAACGATGTCCCGTGTAGGTAAGGCTCCCATCGCGCTGCCCAAGGGCGCGGAAGTGAATGTGGCGGCTGGCGTGCTCTCCGTGAAGGGGCCGCTGGGTACGCTGTCGCAACCGATTCACAGCCTGGTCAAGGTCAATGTCGAAAACGACACGCTGACCTTCTCGCCGGCTGACGAGTCGCGTGAAGCAAACGCCCTGCAAGGCACCATGCGCGCCCTGGCGGCAAACATGGTCAAGGGCGTGACCACCGGTTTCGAGCGCAAGCTGAACCTCGTTGGCGTGGGCTATCGTGTCCAGCTGCAAGGCGCTGCGCTGAAGCTCCAGCTTGGTTTCTCGCACGACGTGATCCACGAGATGCCGGAAGGCGTGAAGGCGGAAACGCCGACGCAGACCGAGATCATCATCAAGGGTGCGGACAAGCAGAAAGTCGGTCAGGTTGCCGCGGAAGTCCGCGCGTACCGTCCGCCTGAGCCCTACAAGGGCAAGGGTGTGCGTTACAGCGACGAGCGCGTCATCCTGAAGGAAACCAAGAAGAAGTAAGGGGTGCAATGATGAACAAGAAAGACGCTCGTTTGCGCCGTGCACGTCAGACCCGCGCCAAGATCGCGGAGATGAAAGTCAATCGTCTGACCGTGTTCCGTACGAATTCGAACATTTACGCCCAGGTCTTCTCCGAGTGCGGCACCAAGGTGCTGGCTTCGGCTTCGACCGTCGAGGCAGAAGTGCGCAAGGAACTGGAAGGCAAGGGCGCTACCGCCGCTGCGGCCACCGTGATTGGCAAGCGTATCGCCGAAAAGGCGAAGGCTGCCGGCGTGGAAACCGTCGCCTTCGACCGCGCTGGTTTCCGTTTCCACGGCCGCGTGAAGGCCCTGGCTGACGCTGCCCGCGAAGCCGGCCTCAAGTTCTAAGCGCAAGAGAGAGATACGTCATGGCAAAGATGCAAGCAAAAGTCCAGCAGGACGAACGCGACGACGGCCTCCGCGAGAAGATGATCTCGGTCAACCGTGTCACCAAGGTGGTGAAGGGTGGCCGGATTCTCGGTTTCGCTGCGCTGACCGTGGTGGGTGACGGCGATGGCCGCATCGGCATGGGCAAGGGCAAGGCCAAGGAAGTGCCGGTGGCAGTTCAGAAGGCAATGGACGAAGCCCGTCGCAAGATGGTCAAGGTCTCGCTGAAGAACGGCACGCTGCAACACGAAGTCGTTGGCAAGCACGGCGCCGCCAAGGTGCTGATGATGCCCGCCAAGGAAGGTACCGGCGTGATCGCCGGCGGTCCGATGCGCGCGATCTTCGAAGTGATGGGCGTCACCAACGTGGTGACCAAGTCGCATGGCTCCACCAACCCGTACAACATGGTTCGCGCCACGCTGGACGGCCTTCAGAAGATGAGCACGCCGAGCGAAATCGCCGCCAAGCGTGGCAAGTCGGTCGAAGACATCCTGGGTTAAGGTGAACGCAATGTCGCAGAAAACCGTAAAAGTGCAACTCGTGCGCAGCCTGATCGGCACGCGCGAGGATCATCGCGCCACCGTACGTGGCCTGGGCCTGCGCCGCATCAACTCGGTGTCGGAGCTGCAGGACACGCCCGCCGTGCGCGGCATGATCAACAAGGTCTCGTACCTGGTCAAGGTTCTGGCCTGATACCGGGACTTCGGAGAGCAAGATGCAACTGAACAACCTGAAACCGGCCGCCGGTTCGAAGCACGCCAAGCGTCGCGTCGGCCGCGGTATCGGCTCCGGCCTGGGCAAGACCGCCGGTCGCGGTCACAAGGGTCAGAAGTCGCGTTCGGGCGGCTTCCACAAGGTGGGCTTCGAAGGCGGTCAAATGCCGCTGTACCGTCGCCTGCCGAAGCGCGGCTTCACGTCGCTGACCAAGGCCTTCACGGCCGAAGTCTCGCTGCGTGACATCGAGCGCCTGGAAGCGGCCGAAGTCGATCTGCTGGTCCTGAAGCAAGCTGGCCTGGTGGGTGACCTGGTGAAGAGCGCCAAGGTCATCAAGGCTGGCGAGCTGACCCGCAAGGTGACGATCAAGGGTCTGGGCGCCACTGCTGGCGCCAAGGCCGCGATCGAAGCCGCTGGCGGCCAGATCGCAGAATAAATCGGCAGCAGTCATCGCAGCATAGGCAGTCATAGTCGGAGCATCGTTTGGCCACGGCGAAACCCAATGCAAGCGCGCAAGCCAGGAACACGGCGAAGTACGGCGACCTCAAGCGCCGGCTGATGTTCCTGGTGATGGCCCTGATCGTTTACCGCATCGGAGCGCATATTCCGGTGCCGGGCATCGATCCGGACCAGCTCGCGAAGCTTTTCCAGAGTCAGTCGGGTGGCATCCTCGGGATGTTCAACCTGTTCTCGGGCGGGGCGCTGTCGCGCTTTACCGTCTTCGCGCTCGGCATCATGCCGTACATCTCGGCGTCGATCATCATGCAATTGCTGACGATCGTGCTGCCGCAGCTGGAGTCGCTGAAGAAGGAAGGGCAGGCAGGTCAGCGCAAGATCACGCAGTACACGCGTTACGGCACCGTGGTTCTGGCCACGTTCCAGGCGCTGTCGATCGCGGTCGCGCTGGAGTCGCAGCCTGGGCTGGTGATCGATCCGGGCCTGATGTTCCGGGCTACGGCGGTGATCACGCTGGTGACCGGCACGATGTTCCTGATGTGGCTGGGTGAGCAGATCACCGAGCGTGGTCTGGGCAACGGCATCTCGATCATCATTTTCGGCGGTATCGCGGCGGGCCTGCCCAACGCGATCGGCGGACTGTTTGAACTGGTCCGCACGGGTTCCATGAGCATCATCGCGGCGATTTTCATCGTGGCGATCGTGATCGGTGTGACCTTCGCCGTGGTGTTTGTCGAGCGTGGCCAGCGCAAGATCCTGGTGAACTATGCCAAGCGTCAGGTCGGCAACAAGGTGTACGGCGGCCAGTCGTCGCACCTGCCGCTGAAGCTGAACATGGCAGGGGTGATTCCGCCGATCTTCGCATCGTCGATCATCCTGTTCCCGGCGACGATTGCGGGCTGGTTCACGTCCCAGTCGACGGGTGCGGTTGGCAGGTTCATCAAGGACCTTGCAGCCACGCTGTCGCCGGGCCAGCCGGTCTACATCCTGCTGTACGCTGCTGCGATTATATTTTTCTGCTTCTTCTATACGGCTCTGGTGTACAACAGCCGGGAAGTGGCAGACAACCTGAAGAAAAGCGGTGCCTTCATTCCGGGCATTCGTCCGGGCGAGCAGACGACGCGCTACATCGACAAGATTCTGGTGCGCCTGACGCTGGCTGGTGCGATCTACATCACACTGGTCTGCCTGTTGCCGGAATTCCTGGTGCTGCGCTGGAACGTTCCGTTCTATTTTGGCGGGACCTCGCTGCTGATCATCGTGGTCGTCACGATGGACTTCATGGCACAGGTTCAGTCCTACGTCATGTCGCAGCAGTATGAATCGTTGCTGAAGAAGGCGAACTTTAAGGGCAACCTGACCCTGCGCTGATTCAGATCGGTACAGACTAGGTATGGCTAAAGACGACGTCATCCAGATGCAGGGGGAGGTCCTCGAAAACCTCCCGAACGCGACGTTCCGCGTCAAACTGGAGAATGGCCACGTAGTACTCGGCCACATCTCCGGCAAGATGCGAATGCATTACATCCGGATACTTCCGGGTGACAAGGTGACGGTCGAACTGACTCCATATGATCTGTCGCGCGCACGGATCGTCTTCCGGACGAAGTGAGCGAACAGGAATTGAAGGAAGAGGAAAAATTATGAAAGTGCTGGCTTCTGTTAAGCGCATTTGCCGCAACTGCAAAATCATCAAGCGCAACGGTGTCGTGCGCGTGATCTGCTCGTCGGATCCCCGCCACAAGCAACGCCAAGGCTAATCGGAAAGAGGATTGACGAATGGCACGTATCGCAGGGGTTAACATCCCGAACCACAAGCACACCGAAATCGGCCTGACGGCCATTTATGGTGTCGGCCGCTCGCGCGCTCGCAAGATTTGCGAGGCCACCGGTGTACCGTTTGACAAGAAGGTCAAGGATCTGACCGACGCCGATCTGGAAAAGCTTCGTGACGAAGTGGGCAAGATCACGGTCGAGGGTGACCTGCGTCGTGAAACCACGATGAACATCAAGCGTCTGATGGACCTTGGTTGCTATCGTGGCATGCGTCACCGCAAGGGCCTGCCCATGCGCGGTCAGCGTACCCGTACCAACGCCCGTACCCGCAAGGGTCCGCGCAAGGCCGGCGTGGCTCTGAAGAAGTAAAGCCGAAGGCAGAGGAAGAAACTAATGGCAAAAGGTCCGAATAACGCCGCTCGCGCGCGTAAAAAGGTCAAGAAGAACGTTGCCGACGGCATTGCGCACGTCCACGCTTCGTTCAACAACACCATCATCACGATCACCGACCGCCAGGGCAACGCCCTGTCGTGGGCGACCGCCGGTGGCCAGGGCTTCAAGGGTTCGCGCAAGTCGACCCCGTTCGCTGCCCAGGTTGCTGCCGAGAACGCCGGCCGTGTGGCGCAAGACCAGGGTATCAAGAACCTGGAAGTGCGCATCAAGGGCCCGGGCCCGGGTCGTGAGTCGGCTGTCCGCGCGCTGAACGCGCTGGGCATCAAGATCGCGATCATCGAAGACGTCACGCCGATTCCGCACAACGGCTGCCGTCCGCCGAAGCGCCGCCGCATCTAAGCGATGGCGTGTCCGGACCGGCGGGTTTACCTGCCGGTTTCGGATATGGTAGTATCGCACGCTGACCTGCTGCATCTGATGCGGCAGGTTTTCGTTTTGCGCGGCGAGAATGTTGCCTTGAGCGCATTCCGCGCCTGCGCGTAGCAAAATGCTTTTTGCGTTGTACCCGGCAACGGGGCACGCTTCATAAGCCCACCGTCCGTCACGGTCTTCGGGAATTCCCGGTAGGACAGCGTTGACGGACTCGCGGCGCGTCAAGACAGGCGCCGTGATCGATCAAAGGAAGACAACGTGGCACGTTATACCGGCCCGAAGGCCAAACTTTCCCGCCGTGAAGGCACCGACCTGTTCCTGAAGAGCTCGCGCCGTTCGCTGGCCGACAAGTGCAAGCTGGACAGCAAGCCGGGCCAGCACGGCCGCACCTCGGGTGCACGCACCTCCGACTACGGCAACCAGCTGCGCGAAAAGCAGAAGGTCAAGCGCATCTACGGTGTGCTCGAGCGCCAGTTCCGCCGCTACTTCGCTGAAGCCGACCGCCGCAAGGGCAATACCGGCGAAAAGCTGCTGCAGCTGCTGGAATCGCGTCTGGACAACGTGGTGTACCGCATGGGCTTTGGCTCGACCCGCGCTGAAGCGCGCCAGCTGGTGTCGCACAAGGCGATCCTGGTGAACGGCCAGGCCCTGAACGTGCCGTCGGCCCAGATCAAGTCGGGCGACGTGATCTCCATCCGCGAGCAGTCGAAGAAGCAAGTGCGCATCGCTGAAGCGCTGTCGCTGGCCGAGCAGTCGGGCTTCCCGACCTGGGTCGCCGTGGATGCCAAGAAGTTCGAAGGCACCTTCAAGCAGGCTCCGGATCGCGCAGACATCGCCGGCGACATCAACGAAAGCCTGATCGTCGAACTGTACTCGCGTTAATCCGCCGGACCGCCGAACAGAACGGTTCGAGCTTGCGATTCCCGCAAGGCCTCTCTTTCAGCCCGCCGCGCTATACGCGCGGTCGGGCTTATTGCCCATCGCGCGATGGGTCTTTCAGGTTCCAAACGTCAGCCTTATCGGTGTAACGAGCCGAGGGTATTGAAAAGGACAACCTAATGCAAACAGCACTCCTCAAGCCAAAAATCATCGCCGTCGAGCCGTTGGGCGATCATCACGCCAAGGTCGTGATGGAGCCGTTCGAGCGCGGCTACGGCCATACGCTCGGTAACGCCCTGCGTCGCGTGCTGCTGTCGTCGATGGTCGGTTATGCACCGACCGAAGTGACGATCGCTGGGGTGGTCCATGAGTATTCCACCATCGATGGCGTGCAGGAAGACGTCGTCAACCTGCTGCTCAACCTGAAGGGCGTGGTGTTCAAGCTGCACAACCGCGACGAAGTCACGGTTTCGCTGCGCAAGGACGGTGAAGGCATCGTGACTGCAGCCGATATCGAGCTGCCGCACGACGTCGAGATCATCAACCCCAACCACGTCATTGCCCACCTGTCGGCCGGCGGCAAGCTGGACATGCAGATCAAGGTCGAGCAAGGCCGTGGTTACGTGCCCGGCAACGTGCGCAAGTTCGGCGACGAGTCGAGCAAGGTGATCGGCCGTATCGTGCTGGACGCCTCGTTCTCGCCGGTGCGCCGCGTGTCGTACGCCGTCGAGTCCGCTCGCGTCGAGCAGCGTACTGACCTGGACAAGCTGGTGATGAACATCGAAACTGACGGCGTGATCTCGCCCGAGGAAGCGATTCGCCAGTCGGCCCGTATCCTGGTTGACCAGCTGTCGGTGTTCGCCGCGCTGGAAGGCACCGAGTCCGCCGCCGAGGCTGCTTCGAGCCGCGCACCGCAGATCGACCCGATCCTGCTGCGCCCGGTCGACGACCTGGAGCTGACCGTGCGTTCGGCCAACTGCCTGAAGGCCGAAAACATCTACTACATCGGCGACCTGATCCAGCGTACCGAGAACGAGCTGCTGAAGACCCCGAACCTGGGTCGCAAGTCGCTCAACGAGATCAAGGAAGTCCTCGCCTCGCGTGGCCTGACTCTGGGCATGAAGCTCGAGAACTGGCCGCCTGCTGGTCTGGACAAGTAATTGTGGTGCGGGGCGCAAGCCTCGCGCCGCGGTAAGCGCCCCGGTTCCGGCCGGGGCATGCAGGACTACCGGCCCGCGTCCCGGGGATCGATTCCCAGGGCGATAGAAGAGCTGGTCAAACACTTAATCTGAAAGGAATCATCATGCGTCACCGTCATGGTCTGCGGAAATTGAACCGCACCTCGTCGCACCGTCTCGCGATGCTGCGCAACATGTCCAACTCGCTGTTCCAGCACGAGCTGATCAAGACCACCCTGCCCAAGGCCAAGGAACTGCGCAAGGTTGTCGAGCCGCTCATCACGCTGGCCAAGAAGGACACCGTTGCCAACCGCCGTCTGGCTTTCGCCCGTCTGCGCGATCGCGACATGGTCACCAAGCTGTTCACCGAACTGGGCCCGCGCTACAACGCTCGTCCGGGCGGCTACACCCGTATCCTGAAGTTCGGTTTCCGTCAGGGCGACAACGCGCCGATGGCGCTGGTCGAGCTGGTGGATCGTCCGGAAATCACCGAAGCTCCGGCTGAAGAAGCTGCCGAGTAAGGTTGGGTTCCAGCCCGTCTTCCGACGGGTTCGGACACACCGCTTACAATCGAGCCAGGCAATTTGCCTGGCTCTTTTGTTTTGTGCGCCAGGATTCGGAGGGCCGGATGCAAGCCAGTGCCAGTTCACAACACGCCGCCGACGGCGACGAAGCGGCGGTCATCGCCGTGCTGACCAACCTGCCGGATGCGGATGCCGCGAAGCGGCTTTCACGGGCCTTGCTCGAGGCACGCGTGTGCGCGTGCGTGAACCGCCTCGCCCCCGTGGAATCCGAGTACTGGTGGCAGGGCAAGCTGGTACAGGCCACGGAATGGCCGTTGCTGGCCAAGACGACGCGCGCACGTTATGCGGCCTTGGAGGCGGTGATCCGCGCAAATCATCCCTATGATGTGCCGGAGATCATCGCGTGGCCCGTTAGCCAGGGTTTTGGCCCTTATCTGGCGTGGGTGCGGGATGAAGCGGACTCCGCCCGGGGCGGTGCGGAATAAGACAGAAAGGATTCGGGACGGTTTATGAGCATGGGTTTTGCACTTTCAGTGCGGTCACACCGGCCTGGCTGGGGGCGGCATATTGTCGCAGTGCTGGCGGCGATGGCGGCTTGGTTGTGCCTGGCCGGAGGTGCCGGCGCCGCCACGGAAGAGGACTTCCTGCCACCCGAGCAGGCCTTCCGCTTCGCCGCGCGGCAGCTCGACCCCCAGACCATCGAAGTGCGCTTCGATGTGGCGAGCGGCTACTACCTGTATCGCGAGCGCTTTGCCTTTGCCGCCCAGCCCGATGCCGTCCGACTGGGGCAGCCCGAGTTTCCCGCTGGCAAAGTTAAGTTCGACGAGACCTTCGGCAAGCAGATGGAGACCTATCGCGACGCTGTCGTGATCCGGGTGCCGGTGCAGTCCGCGCCTGCCGACGGCAAGTGGTCGCTGGTCGTGACGTCTCAGGGCTGCGCCGACAAGGGCTTGTGCTATCCGCCGATGGAGAGCGTCTACAAGGTTGGCGCCGTCTCGCTGGGCAGCCTGTTTGGCAGCAGCCCACGCAGCGAGGCGCCAGTGCCCCCGGCAGCGACGGCCCCGGGTAGGGGATCCGCCGCACCCGCCGCACCCGCCGCACCCGCCGCACGCCTCGACGAGAACGACCGCATTGCCGGCGTGCTCGCCAGCCGCAACCTTGGCATCGTCGTGGCGCTGTTCTTCGGTCTGGGCCTGCTGTTGACTTTCACGCCGTGCGTCCTGCCGATGGTGCCGATCCTGTCGTCCATCGTCGTCGGAGAGCATGCCACGCGCAGCCGGGCGCTGGTGGTGTCGCTGGCTTATGTCCTCGGCATGGCCGTGGTGTACACGGCAATTGGCGTGGCCGCGGGGCTGCTCGGCGAAGGCCTGGCCGCGACCTTGCAGACGCCGGCCGTGCTTGCCGCGTTTGCGGCGCTGATGGTGGCGCTGTCGCTGTCGATGTTCGGCCTCTACGAACTCCAGCTTCCGCAGCAATGGCAGAACCACCTGACCGCTACGTCAAGCCGCCGGCGAGGCGGACAGGTGATTGGTGCGGCCGCCATGGGCGCGATTTCGGCGCTGATCGTTGGTCCGTGCGTGACGGCGCCGCTGGCCGGTGCGCTGGCCTACATCGCCCAGACGCGCGATGCGGTGACCGGCGGCAGCGCGCTGCTGGCCATGGCGCTGGGCATGGGGGTTCCGCTGGTGCTGGTCGGGGTCGGAGCGGGCAACCTGCTGCCGCGCGCGGGGCGCTGGATGGAAGCCACCAAGCGCTTCTTCGGCTTCCTGCTGCTGGGCGTGGCGATCTGGATGGTGACGCCGGTGTTGCCGGCATGGCTCATCATGGCGTTGTGGGCGGCGCTGCTGCTCGTGGCGGCGGTATTCCTCGGCGCGTTTGATGCGCTCGGTGCCGAAGCGCGCGGCGTGGCCCGGCTCGGCAAGGGGCTTGGCGTGCTGGCGGCGCTCGCGGGCGCCATCTTGCTGCTCGGCCTGGCCTCGGGGGGGCGGGACCCGCTGCAGCCTCTGGCGCACCTGAGCCTGGCACGGGTGACGGGCGGTGCTGCCGAAACATCGGCTGGTCCGCAAGCCGTCCGCTTCGAGCGAGTTCGCAGCGTGGCGGAACTGGATGCGCGCGTCGCGCAGGCGGCGGCTGCCGGTAAGCCAGTGCTGCTCGATTTCTATGCGGACTGGTGCGTGAGCTGCAAGGAGATGGAGCGCATGACCTTCACGGACGCCCGGGTGCGCTCGCGCATGTCGGAGATCGTGCTGCTGCAGGCCGACGTCACGGCCAACAACGCCGACGACAAGGCCCTGCTCAAGCGCTTCGGCCTGTTCGGGCCGCCGGGCATCATCCTGTTCGGCGCCGACGGCCGTGAACGGCCCGTGCGCGTGATCGGCTACCAGTCCGCCGGCCGCTTCCTGGACAGCCTGGAGCGTGCGCTGGGCACGCGCCCCAGCACCTGAGCGCTAGCGCTCCAGCTGCCGCCCGATCGCCCACACGGCGCCCAGCACCACCACCACCGCGCCCATCAGGCCGAGCGACCACCAGAACCCGTCGGGCTCGCGCAGCCACGGCATGCGTTCGAAATTCATGCCGAAGATGCCGGTGATCAGCGTCAGCGGCATGAACAGTGCCGTGATCAGCGTCAGCGTGCGCATGGTGCGGTTGGTCCGGTGCGCCACCGCCGAGAAATGGATCTGGACGGCGGATTCGATCGAATCTTCCAGCCGCCGTGCATGCGCGAGCACGCGCTGGATGTGCTCCATCAGGTCGTTGATTCGCACCAGCAGCATTTCGTCGCGCCCCGGCGCCTTGTCCGCGGGCTCGGCGGGATCGACGCTGTAGCGGTTGTCCAGCACGCTGTCGCGGAATTCCTGCAGGGCATCGCGCTGCTCCTCGCTCAGGTGTTCGAGCCGGCGCAGCTGGATGCGGGCATCGAGCAAGCCTTCCCAGCTTGAGAAGCCACGCCGCGCATTGAGCAGTGCGCGTTGCCAGCGGTCCAGTTGCCGCGTCAGCGGCGCGCGCAGGTCCAGGTAGCGGTCCACCATGGCATTGAGCAGGCGCAGCATCATGTCCTCGGGCCGGCCTGGCGGCCGCAGGCCATGCAACAGCGGTGCCTGCCCGCTCGCCCGCGGCGCGGTTTGCGGCCGCGGCGCCTGGCAAAGTTCGAGCAGACGCTGGCGTACCTGGTCGATGGTGCGCGACGGCCCGGGCCGGACGGTGACCAGTACGTTGTCGAACACGAAGAAAGTGACCGGCTGGGTGTCGATCCGTGCCAGTGCCGGCAGGAAGCCTGGCGGATGGCGTCGCGCCTTGGGTGCAGCCTCTGCCGCGGGCGGTGCCGAGCCGGCCGCTTCCGCAATGGCGCGGCTGGTCTCGAAGGTCAGCTTGCGGAAGATCACCATGTCGTACGCGTGCGTCGTATCGAAGTACGACGGATGCGCGGTGTTGGTGGCATCGACCAGATGCAGGTCGAGGATGGGTGCGCCAGTGAGCTGGCGCAGCTTATCGCGCCAGCTTTCCGGTGCGGCCGAAACCTCCTCGATGGGAAAGTCGGCCCAGACGAAGCGGGCCGCCGCGCTGCCGGCGAGGAACGTGCCCGCCTCGTCCAGCGAGGCGAGCGGGTGAACCTGGGTGGCCGAGAAGCCTAGCAGCTCCATGCGTGCGGCGTGGCCTCAGCCGGCGAGCAGGCGCGCGGCATCGCGTGCGAAATAGGTCAGGATGCCGTCGGCACCCGCGCGCCGGAAGGCCAGCAGCGATTCCATCATGACCTTGTCGTGATCCAGCCAGCCGTTCTGCGCGGCGGCCTTTAGCATCGCGTACTCGCCGCTGACCTGGTAGACGTAGGTCGGAAAGCGGAACTCGTCCTTCACGCGGCGCACGATATCCAGGTATGGCATGCCGGGCTTGACCATCACCATGTCGGCGCCTTCCATGATGTCCTGGGCGACTTCGCGCAGCGCTTCGTCGGTGTTGGCCGGGTCCATCTGGTAGGTCATCTTGTTGCCCTTGCCCAGATTGGCGGCCGAGCCCACGGCATCGCGGAACGGGCCATAGAACGCCGACGCGTACTTGGCCGAGTAGGCCATGATGCGGGTGTGGATGTGGCCGGCATCTTCCAGGGCCATGCGCACGGCGCCGATGCGGCCGTCCATCATGTCCGAGGGGGCCACGATATCCACGCCGGCGTCGGCCTGGACCAGTGACTGCCTGACCAGGATCTCGACGGTCTGGTCGTTGATCACATACCCGTTTTCGTCAAGCACGCCGTCCTGGCCGTGGCTGGTGTATGGGTCGAGCGCCACGTCGGTGAGCACGCCCAGTTCGGGGAAGCGGTCCTTCAGGGCACGCACCGCGCGCGGCACCAGGCCTTCGGCGTTGGTGGCCTCGATTCCGTCGGGGGTTTTCAGCGACGGGTCGATCACCGGAAACAGCGCGATCACCGGGATGCCCAGCTTCACGCAGTCTTCGGCCACCGGCAGTAGCAGGTCAATGGAAACGCGCTCCACGCCCGGCATGGATGCCACCGACTGGCGCTGGTTCTGCCCGTCCAGGATGAAGACGGGGTAGATCAGGTTGTCCGGCGACAGGCGGTGCTCGCGCATCAGGCGCCGCGAGAAGTCATCGCGACGCATGCGGCGGGGACGGTACTCGGGAAAGGCAGACATGGCAGCTTGAAGGGGGAGTTCAGGGAGAAATTATGCGGAAAGCGGCCCGTCGCCGGCTGGCGGCGACGGGCCGGAACGCCTCATGCAGAAAAACTAAACTTTTGAGTGTGCCCGCTATCATACTCGCGGACACCTTGCGTTGCGCCTTGCGTGGCGCGGTGTCCCCCGCTACTCCTCCCTGAGCGGGTACCCGCCTGAACCGGCGGGAACGTTCGTCCCCGTTGCTTGCAACGGGGCTTTTTTTTGCCCGAGCGCAATGCCTCCGTTAGGCGGACGCTCCCGGCTCCGCGGGTGGCTGGGCCAGCGCCGCGGCCTGCGCTTCAGCTTGCGCTTCAGGCAGCGACAACCAGCCCGCGATGACGCGCTGCGCTTCTTCGATACCGCGGCGCTTGAGGCTGGAGAACAGTTGCGCGGTGAGCGGCACCGGCGTTCCCAGTTGCTCCGCATAGCCGGCCAGTATCTGCTTAGTCTCGCGCAGGGCCTTGGCGTTCTCGCTGTTGGTCAGCTTATCGGCCTTGGTCAGAAGCACGTGAATCGGCTTTCCGGTGGGCAGGAACCACTCCACCATCTGGCAATCGAGATCGGTGAAGGGGCGGCGCGCATCCATCATCAGGATCAGGCCGGACAACTGGGTGCGGCTCTGCACGTAGTCGCTGAGCAGTCCTTGCCAGTGGAACTTGGCCGAGCCCGAGACTTCCGCGTAGCCATAACCCGGCAGGTCGACCAGGAAGGCCAGCGGGTCCGGCGCTTTCACCGGGGCGACCGTGAAGTAGTTGATATGCTGCGTGCGGCCCGGCGTGCGCGAAGAAAACGCCAGGCGCTTCTGGTTGCACAGGATATTGATGGCCGTCGACTTGCCGGCGTTGGAGCGTCCGGCAAACGCGACTTCCGGCACAGCCGTGGCGGGCAGGTCGCGCAGGTGGTTGACGGTCGTGAAGAAGCGGGCCTGGTGTAGGAGGGACATGCGCTGAAGCGGGTGGGGCGGGCTGGTTGCGGCCGGCGTGAATCGCGCGGCAGTGCAACCACGGTCACGCCGAGGTGGTAAGGCTGGCGGCACGGATTCGGCCAGGCCACCGGATTTGATCCCGCGCAGGCACAGGGGCGCCATGGCATCAATCCGGCACATTATTTATTGTACAATACGCCGGTTTACGGTCTCCTGACCGGGTGACGCAGGGCATCCATGTTCGCGTTGCCGGTGGTCCGATCCATCCGGATGGGAGCCGTGTTTGCCGTTCCATCGTGAGCGGCGCCAGGAAGGCGGGGTCTGCTGCCTGGCGCGCCGGTCCGACCGGAATTCCGGTTGCCGCGAGCACGATGCCTGGACCTTGCAAGGGCGCGTCCTCACCGCCCGCAGAGCGCCGGCCGGCATGCACTACGGTATTCAAAACAATTCAGACAAGGTGTGCGAATGAACCGCATTGCGAAGCTTCTGGGTGTCCTGGTGCTGGCCCTGCCTGCAACCGCCATGACCGGTCTGGCTTCTGCCTCGGAGCAGGCCGCCGCGAAGGCGGATCCGGCAAAGGGCGAAACGCTTTATACACAGGGTGCGCCCGATCGCAATGTCCCCGCCTGCCTGAGCTGCCACGGCGCGAATGGCAACAGCGGCGCCGCCGCCAATCCCAAGCTGGCCGCGCAACATCCCGAATACGTCCACAAGCAGCTCGCCAACTTCAAGGACAAGACGCGCAATAACGCGATCATGTCGCCGCTGGCCGGCTCGCTGAATGACCAGGAAATGAAGGACGTCGGCGCTTATCTCGCCAAGCAGCAGATCAAGCCGGCCACCGCCAAGAACAAGGACACCATCGAAGCCGGCCAGAAGATCTACCGCGCGGGCATCGCGGCCAAGGGCGTGCCGGCCTGCGCCGCCTGCCATGGTCCGACTGGCGCCGGCATTCCGGCACTGTATCCGCGCATCGGTGGCCAGTGGTCGGACTACACCGAAGCCCAGCTCGTGGCATTCCGCCAGGGCACCCGCAAGAACAATCCGGTGATGACGACCATCGCCGCCAAGATGTCGGACGCCGAGATCAAGGCCGTGGCGGACTACGTCGCCGGCGTTCGCTAAGTCGGTCCGCGCCGGCCCGGCGGTTGGCCTGCCGCTCCGCGAACGCGGGGCACGAAGCAGGATGCAACCGATCGCGTCGGCAACAATCGAAGAGGGTGGCCTGCTTGCCAAGCATGTCCACCCTTTTTTATTTCAAAGCCTACTGCTGCACATCACATGTCGACCGCTTCCACTTCAGGGCTGCACCTGAAGACTCCACACCGCGTGTTGCGCGACGCGGTCGAATTGTTGTCCTCGATGCGCTTTGCGATCGCCCTGCTGACGGTAATCGCCATTGCAAGCGTGGTCGGTACCGTACTCAAGCAGAACGAGCCATACCCGAACTATGTGAACCAGTTCGGGCCGTTCTGGGCCGATGTCTTCCATGCGCTGTCGCTGCAGAAGGTCTACGGTTCGTGGTGGTTCCTGCTGATCCTGGCCTTCCTGGTGGTGTCGACGAGCCTGTGCCTCGTGCGCAACGCGCCCAAGATGATCGTCGACATGCGCTCATGGAAGGACCATGTGCGCGAACGCAGCCTACGCGCCTTCCACCACCGCGGCGAATTCGCGGCGGCGCGTCCGCGCGCCGAAGCCGTGGCGCGCGTGGACGCGCTGCTGCGCAACCGCGGCTACCGTACCCGGCATGTCGAGCATGAGGGCGCGACGCTGCTGGCGGCGAAGGCCGGCGCGGCCAACAAGCTCGGCTATATCCTGGCGCACACCGCGATCGTGGTGATCTGCATCGGCGGCTTGCTCGACGGCGACATGCTGATCCGCGCCCAGATGTGGTTCGGCGGCAAGACGCCGATCAGCGGCAACGCCGTCATCAGCGAGATCCCGCCGCGGCATCGCCTGTCGGCCAGCAACCCGGGCTTCCGCGGCAATGCCTTCGTGCCGGAGGGCTCGACGGTGTCCACGGCGATCCTGAACATCGCCGACGGCGCATTGGTGCAGGACCTGCCGTTCAACCTCACGCTCAAGAAGTTCAGGGTCGATTTCTACGCCACCGGCATGCCCAAGCTGTTCGCCTCGGACGTGGTCGTGACCGACCGCGCCACCGGCAAGCAGACGCATGCGACGGTGAAGGTCAACGAGCCGCTGATCGTCGACGGCGTTGCGATCTACCAGTCGAGTTTCGAGGACGGCGGGTCGCAACTGAAGTTCGTCGGCTACCCGATGCAGGGCAGCGGCCACGGTACCTTCCAGTTTGCCGGTACCGTTGGCGGCAACGCGCCACTGACCGCCACGGGCACGGCGGCCGACGCCGACGGTCTGACGGTCGAGTTCAGCGATTTCCGCCTGATGAACATCGAGAATGTCACCGACGCCTCGGGCAAGCCCGACGCACGGGGCGTGGCGCGAAAGTCGTTCAACGAGACCCTCGAGTCGCACCTGGGTGCCGCGGCCAACACGCAGAAGGAAAAGGCGCTGCACAATGTCGGTCCGTCAGTGCAGTACAAGCTGCGCGATCGCAATGGCCAGGCGCGCGAGTACAACAACTACATGGTGCCGGTCCAACTGGACGGCCAGTCGGTGTTCCTGGCCGGCATGCGCGAGTCGCCGAACGAGCCGTTCCGCTACCTGCGCATTCCGGCCGATGATCAGGGCAGCGTGGCCGACTGGATGCGCCTGCGCGCCGCCTTGCAGGATCGGGGCATGCGCGGCGAAGCGGCGCGCCGCTTCGCGCTGGCGTCGATGCCGGGCGCGGACAAGGCCGAGCTTCGCGGCCAGCTGGCGGAAAGCGCGCTGCGCGCGCTGGACCTCTTCGCCGGTGCCAACCGACCGGCTCCGGACTCTCCGCCGGGCGGCTTCACGGCGATCGCGGCGTTCCTTGAGAAGTCGGTGCCCGCGGCCGAGCAGCAGAAGGCCGCCGAAGTGCTGCTGAAAATCCTCAACGGCTCGATGTGGGAGCTGTGGCAAATCGCGCGCGCCCAGGACAAGCAGCCGGTGGTGCCCAACAGTGCGCAGAGCGGGGCGTTCCTGCAGCAGTCGATCAACGCGCTGTCGGACAGTTTCTTCTACGGCGCGCCGGTGTTCCTGCAGCTTGACGACTTCAAGGAGATCAAGGCCAGCGTATTCCAGATGACCCGTGCGCCGGGCAAGAACATCGTGTATCTTGGCTGTCTGCTGCTGGTGTTGGGCGTGTTCGCGATGTTCTATATCCGCGAGCGCCGGGTGTGGGTCTGGATCAAGGATCCGGGTCATCACGCGGACTCCGCCGCGCCGACCGCGCCAGCCGAACCGGCAGCGCCAGGCAGTCATGTGCTGATGGCCATGTCGACCCAGCGCCGCACACTGGATTTCGAGAAGGAATTCGTCGCCATGCGCGACGACATCGGCCGCGCGGCCGGGGCCGACCAGGATGCCCCGACGCAGGCGCAGCATTGAACAAGTCGCGCCGGGCAGTGGCGATTCGCGCCGATCGCCGTCCGGTCTTGGTTGCGCAGCCACGCGCTGCGCGCAGATCGCAGGTAACGCTATGTCTTCTAACGTGAACCAGGCCGCCCGGCCGGCCATGCGGCCGGCAACTCCTGCCGATTCCGGCGCGCTGGACGAGGCCTACCTTGAACCGTCCTTCCTGCGCCGCCTCACGTGGCTGGACTGGGCGTTCGCGCTGCTGCTGGCGGTTGGCGCCGGCGTGGCGCTGTCGCGCTATGGCCAGTGGATGAACGGCTACGACAAGGCCGTGCTGATTGCCGCGGTGCCGACATTCGCGCTGCTCGGCTGGCACTGGAAGCCGGTGCGCCCGCTGATGGTCGGGCTGGCCGTGCTGTCGCTGTTTGCCGTGCAGCTTTACCAGGGGCATCTTGCGCGCGCCGAGCAGGCCTTCTTCCTGAAGTATTTCCTGTCGAGCCAGTCGGCCATCCTGTGGATGAGCGCGCTGGTGTTCCTGTCCACGCTGTTCTACTGGGTGGGCCTGGTCACGCGTTCGGCCACTGGATACAGCATCGGCAGCAAGCTGTGCTGGGCCGCGGTGGTGCTCGGCTTCACGGGCATGCTGGTACGCTGGTACGAGTCGTACCTGGTCGGCACGGACATCGGGCACATCCCGATCTCGAACCTCTACGAAGTGTTCGTGCTGTTTACGCTGATCACGTCGCTGTTCTACCTGTACTACGAGGGGCGCTACCGCACGCGTGCGCTCGGGCCGTTCGTGATGCTGGTGGTGTCGGCCGCAGTGGGTTTCCTGCTGTGGTACACGGTCAGCCGCAACGCGCAGGAAATCCAGCCGCTGGTGCCGGCGCTGCAGAGCTGGTGGATGAAGATCCATGTGCCGGCCAACTTCATCGGCTACGGCACGTTCGCGCTGGCGGCGATGGTGTCGGTGGCTTACCTGCTCAAGCAGCGCGGCATCCTGGCCGAGCGCCTGCCGTCGCTCGAGGTGCTCGATGATGTGATGTACAAGGCTATCGCGGTCGGCTTTGCCTTCTTCACCATTGCGACGATCCTCGGCGCGCTATGGGCGGCCGAGGCCTGGGGCGGCTACTGGAGCTGGGATCCGAAGGAAACCTGGGCGCTGATCGTCTGGCTGAACTACGCAGCCTGGCTGCACATGCGGCTGATGAAGGGCCTGCGCGGCACGGTCGCGGCCTGGTGGGCGCTGACCGGCTTGCTGGTGACCACGTTCGCGTTCCTGGGCGTCAATATGTTCCTGTCAGGCCTGCATAGCTACGGCGAATTGTGATGATTGCGCTACTTGTGTAGCGAAGGAACCTGCCCATTGGGCAGGTTTTTTTTCGCCCTCAGGGAATAAAAGCATCACATTCGGTGTTTACTGGAGGAACGGTGCCGGTTGGCGGCACCGGCCTGCATGGAGAAGAACATCATGGCACGTCTGCGTCGTCCCACCGCTGCATCCCTGCTTCGTCCCGCCGCGCTCGCCCTCGGCTGCGCCTCTGTCCTGCTGGCTGCTTGTTCCGGCATGGGGGGAATGGGCGGCACCGGCAACATGCCGCCGACCGTCAAAGTGACCGACGGGGTGCTGACTGACCCGCAAGGCCTGACGCTGTATACGTTCGATCGCGACACCAAGGACAGCGGCAAGAGCGCCTGCAACGGCGCGTGCGCCAACAACTGGCCGCCGTTGATGGCGGCGCCCGGCACCAGCGCGTCGGGCAGCTACACCATCATTACCCGTGACGACGGCAACAAGCAGTGGGCCTATCGTGGCATGCCGCTGTACCGTTTTGCCAAGGATGCCAAGTCGGGCGACCGTGGTGGCGACAACTTCAACAATGTCTGGCACGTCGCCAAGCCCTGAGCAGACAACGACGGACTGAGTCCGGCAAGGCATGGACAGGTTTGAGGGTCAGCTGGTGGCGCTGGCGCCGCGTCTGCGGCGCCACGCACGTGGCCTGACCAGGGACGCGGCGCAGGCCGACGACCTGGTGCAGGACACACTGGAGCGCGCGCTGCGCTACCGCTGGCGCTTTCGCCTGCGCCCCGGGGCGTGGTGGGGTGACGGCGCCGATGGCCTGCTGCCATGGCTGCTTACGCTGATGCACCGATTGCGCCTGAACACGGTGCGGCGCAAGGAGCTGGTGGTGACTACCGACAACCTGCCGGACGTCAGTGCCCCGGTTCCCGATCCCGGTTTGCGGCGCGACCTGCTGCAGGCACTCGCGGAACTGCCCGAGGCCCAGCGCGCGGTGTTGTTGCTGGTCAGCCTGGAGCAGTTCACCTATGCCGAGGCCGCACAGGTGCTGAACGTTCCGGTCGGCACTGTGATGTCCCGCCTGGCACGGGCTCGCGAACACATGCGAGCCCTGCTGGACGGCACGCGTCAGCCGGCACCGGCCACGGAGGCCGGTACGACGCTGCAGCGAGTGAAATGATGTCCCCGATCCACGAAGCCGACCTGCATGCCTACGCCGACGGCCAACTGAGCGGCCGCCGCCGCGCAGCCGTGGAGGCGTACCTGGCCGAGCGGCCCGAAGTCGCGGCGCGCGTGGCAGAGTGGCGCCGCCAGGCCGAGGCATTACACGGCGCGCTCGATGGCGTGCTCAATGAGCCCGTGCCGCTCGCTGCCGTGCCGGAGTCGCTGCGTGGCGGCACGCAGCGGCGTGATGGCGTGGGAGGCGGTCGGCGCACGCTGTGGGTCGCCGCATGCGCGTCGCTCGCCTCGCTGGCGCTGGGCGGCGCGCTTGGCTGGCTTGCGCATGACCGCATTGCCGACGGTATCGCCGTTGCCATGGCGCCGGGCGAGCGTTTCGCGCGCGATGCGCTGATCTCGCACGTGGTCTATGCCCCCGAGGTCCGGCATCCGGTGGAGGTGCCGGCCAGCGACGAAGCCCACCTGATCGCGTGGCTGTCCAAACGGCTGGGCGCGCCATTGCAGGTGCCGGATCTGCGCCCGCAGGGCTTTCATCTGATCGGCGGCCGCCTTGGCGTGGCGGAAGGCGGGCCGTCCGCGATCCTCATGTACGAAGCCGACGACGGCACCCGCCTGTCCCTGCAACTGCGCCGCATGGCACAAGGCACCCCCGATACAGGCTTCCGGCTCGAGCGAATGCCGCAGTCTGCCCCCGTCAAGGGAGCCGCCGCCATGGCTTTCTACTGGATCGACCGCAACCTCGGTTTTGCGCTGGCCGGGCAGGTGGATCGCGGGCGGCTGCTGACGCTGGCGCAGTCCGTGTACCAGCAGTACCAGGGCCAGGGCGGGTAAGTCACGGGCCCTGATCGGGCAGCAAAAAAGAGCTGTCAGGAATGGCCAGCACTATCCGACCAAGGGAAAGTCCAATCCCCGGGCCGTTCGAAGCATCAAGGAACAACTATGCTGATTCCCTCCCCGAAGTGGCTGCGCGGTGACGATATCGCCGCCTCCGAGATCACGCCACGCCACGTCTTCGCCGCGCGCCGTCGCCTGCTCGCGCTTGCCGCCGCCGGCAGCGCCGGTGCAGCGCTGAGCCCCTGGCTCGCGCGTGACGCCCGCGCCCAGCAGGGCCAGCATGGGGCGAAGCTGCCCGCCGCGGTCAACAATGCCTATGTGGTGACGGAAAAGCGCACGCCCTTCGAGGACGTGACCACGTACAACAACTTCTACGAATTCGGCACCGACAAGTCTGACCCGGCACGCAATGCCGGCACGCTGCGGCCGCGGCCCTGGCAGGTGGCGGTGGAAGGGCTGGTGAAGAAGCCCAAGGTCTATGACCTCGACGAACTCCTGAAGCTCGCGCCGTTGGAAGAGCGCGTGTACCGCCTGCGCTGCGTGGAAGGCTGGTCGATGGTGATTCCGTGGCTCGGCTATCCGCTTGCCGAGTTGATCCGTCGCGTGGAACCGCAGCCGGGGGCGAAGTACGTGCAATTCATCACGCTTGCCGACAAGAAGCAGATGCCCGGTATCAGCAGCTCGGTACTGGACTGGCCCTACAGCGAAGGTCTGCGCATGGACGAGGCGATGCATCCGCTCGCGCTGCTGACCTTCGGTCTCTATGGCGAAGTGCTGCCGAACCAGAACGGCGCGCCGGTGCGCATGGTGCTGCCATGGAAATACGGCTTCAAGAGTGCCAAGTCGATCGTGAAGATCCGCTTTGTCGACAAGCAGCCGCCGACGAGCTGGAACCTCGCGGCGCCGCAGGAATATGGCTTTTACTCGAATGTGAACCCGGAGGTGGACCACCCGCGCTGGAGCCAGGCCACCGAGCGGCGCATCGGCGAGGACAGCGGCGGTGGCGGCTTTGCCGCGCTGTTCGCGCCCAAGCGCAAGACGCTGCCGTTCAATGGCTACGGCCAGCAGGTGGCGTCGCTGTACCAGGGCATGGACCTGAGGAAGTTCTTCTGATGGGCAGGGCTGACATGACGGTCTCGCAACCGACTTCCCCGCATACGGCGAGCGCGGTACCGCGCGGCAAGACAGGCGGCCTGGCGGCGCTGCCGCAGTCGCAGGTACGCATCCTCAAGGTTGCCATCTGGCTGCTGGCGTTGCTGCCGTTTGTGCGCCTGCTGTACCTGGGCGCTACCAGCCAGTTCGGCGCCAACCCGCTGGAATTCGTGACGCGATCCACCGGCACGTGGACGCTGGTCATGCTGTGCGCGACGCTGACGGTCACGCCGCTGCGGCGCCTGACGGGCTGGAACTGGCTCGTGCGGATGCGGCGCCTGCTGGGCCTGTTTGCGTTCTTCTACGGCCTGCAGCACTTCCTGCTATGGATCGGCGTCGACCGTGGGTTTGACCTGGCCTACATGTTGAAGGATGTGGTCAAGCGGCCGTTTATCACGGTCGGCTTCACCGCCTTCACGCTGATGATCCCGCTGGCGTTGACGTCGACCAACGGCATGGTGCGGCGCCTCGGCGGCAAGCGCTGGCAGGCGCTTCACAAGGCGGTGTACGCGATCGCGGTACTGGCCATCCTGCACTACTGGTGGCACAAGGCCGGCAAGAACGACTTCAGCGAGGTGTCGGTCTATGCCGCGGTGGTGTTCGTGCTGCTGGGGCTGCGCCTGTGGTGGCGCTGGCGGCCGGCCGCCAGCTGACGCAGGCGGGCCGGGCTCGCGGGCAGGATCAGTCCTGCAGCAGGCGTTCGTCGCGGAACAGGTCTTCGACCAGTTCGCGCTCGCGTACCAGGTGGACCTTGTTGCCGTCAACCATCACTTCGGCCGCGCGCGGGCGGGTGTTGTAGTTGGAGCTCATCACGAAGCCATAGGCACCCGCCGACATCACCGCCAGCAGGTCTCCGGGCTGCACAGCCAGCGCGCGGTCGCGGCCGAGCCAGTCGCCCGATTCGCATACGGGCCCCACGATGTCGTAGGTGACCGGCGGGGTGACCGGTGAAGCGCTGCTTGCCAGCACCGGCTCGATGCCGTGGAAGGCCTCGTACATGGCCGGGCGCGCCAGGTCGTTCATGGCGGCATCGACGATGCAGAAGTTCTTGGCCGCGCCGGGCTTGAGGAATTCAACCTGGGTCAGCAGCACGCCGGCATTGCCGACGAGCGAGCGGCCCGGCTCGAACAACACTTCCCGATGACCATGACCGCGTGCGGCCACGCGGTCGAGCAGCGTGGTGGCGAAGCCGGTGATGTCCGGCGGGGTCTCGTCAGCGTAGGTGATGCCAAGCCCGCCGCCGACATCGATGTGCTCGAGGACGATGCCCTCGCGTTCGAGCGCTTCCACCACGTCGAGCACCTTGTCGAGCGCTTCCAGGTATGGCTCCACCTCGGTGATCTGTGAACCGATGTGGCAGTCGATGCCGGTGATCCGGATGTGCGGCAGCGACGCGGCGGCCCGATACGTGGGGAGTACCTCCTCGAACGCGATGCCGAATTTGTTGTCCTTCAGGCCCGTGGAGATGTACGGGTGGGTCTTGGCGTCGACATCCGGGTTGATGCGCAGCGATACGCGCGCGCGCTTGCCCAGCTGGCCGGCCACGGCATTGAGGCGGTCGAGTTCGGGGATCGATTCGACGTTGAAGCAGCGCACGTCGTGCGCCAGGGCGAGTTCCATCTCCGCCGCGCTCTTGCCCACGCCCGAGAACACCACCTTGCGCGGATCGCCGCCGGCGGCCAGCACGCGCTTGAGTTCGCCGCCCGAGACGATGTCGAAGCCGGCCCCGAGCCTCGCGAATACCTGCAGCACTGCCAGGTTCGAGTTGGCCTTCATGGCGTATTGCACCTGCGCCTTGCGGCCCTGGCAGGCGGCGGCATAGCCCTGGTAGGCGGCGGTCAGCGCGGCGCGCGAGTACACGTAGGTCGGCGTGCCGAACTCTGCGGCGATCTGCGCCAGCGGCACCTGTTCGGCAACAAGGGCGCCGTCCTGGCGATGGAAAAATGCGGTCATGGTTACCTGGTGGTAGGGGCGTCGGAAGGAGCCGGGGCCGGGGGCGTGGCGGGGGCTACCGGGGCGGGCAGCGTCGCGTCCGCATGTCCCAGGCCAGGATCGGGCACGGCAGGAGCGGTCGGCTCGGGCGGGCGCTTGGGCATGGTCAGCGGCCCGCGAATGCCGCATCCGCCCAGCAGGGGCATCGCAAGGCTGGCGGCAAACGCCGATACAATCGCAACACGACGGAGCATCGGGTCGTCCTTGAAAGCGGTTGGGAAAGCTGTCGGACCGGCAGCCGGCGTGTCGTCCGCGGCCGCCGCCAGAGTTCCAGGGCACGGCCGGAATCCGGGAATCCTCAACAAATAATGCCGGCCACTGCAGGTGCCCCATGCGATGCTCAATGTGAGCAGCAAGGCGGACAGCGCTGGCGCCGGCGGTCTTGGAGTTTAGCATGCCCCCCTTGAGCGAAAGCGAGTTCCTGGCCCTGGCGGTCAAGGAGCTGGACCGCATCGAAGCCGCGGTGGAAGCCGCCGCGGACGCGGCCGACGCCGACATCGAAATCAGCCGGACCGGCAATGTCATGGAGCTGGAATTCGAGAACGGCTCCAAGATCATCATCAACAGCCAGGCGCCGATGCAGGAGCTGTGGGTCGCGGCGCGCTCGGGCGGCTTCCACTTCCGTCGCGACGGCGAGCGCTGGGTCGATACGCGCAGCGGCAACGAGTTGTACGACGCGCTGTCCAGCTATGTGAGCCAGCAGGCGGAGGTAGCGCTCACGCTGGGCTGACCCGCCAAGTCATGCGCACCAATGAAAAAGCCGGCCACGTGGGCCGGCTTTTTCCATTCTGGCTGCAACACGGCTCAGGCGCCGCCGAACATCTCCAGGATCTTCTTCTTCTCGGCCTCGACATCGGCCGGCGAGCGCGTGCTTTCCTCCGGCTTGCCCGGCCACGGATCGCCTAGGCCGACCGAAGCCACGCCGGCGCCGCTGGCGTTTTCTTCGAAGGTCCAGTCGCCGCCGACCATCAGCACGCCTTCCGGCGCCGGGCGCTCCGGACTTTCCGGGACGCCCTTGAGCATCTTGCCCATGTAGCCGACCCAGATCGGCAGGGCCAGCCCGCCGCCGGTCTCGCGCACGCCCAGGCTCTTGGGCTGGTCGTAGCCCATCCAGGCGATGGCTACCAGGTTCGGGGTGTAGCCGGCGAACCAGGCATCCACGGCGTCGTTGGTGGTACCCGTCTTGCCGGCCAGGTCATTGCGGCCGAGGCGCTGCTTGGCGGCGTTGGCAGTGCCCATGCGCACCACGTCGCGCAGCATGGTGTCGGCGATGAACGCCGTGCGGGCATCGAGCACGCGCACGGCATCGCTGCCGGCGCGCTGCGGCTGCGTTTCGGAAAGGACCTTGCCGCGCGCATCGACCACCTTCTGGATCAGGTACGGGTTGATGCGGTAGCCGCCGTTGGCGAACACCGAGTACGCGCCGGCCATCTGCAGCGGCGTGACGCTGCCCGCGCCCAGCGCCATCGGCAGGTAGGCCGGGTGCTTGTCGGCCTCGAAGCCGAAGCGGGTGATGTAGTCCTGGGCGTATTGCGTGCCGATCGCACGCAGGATGCGTACCGAGACCAGGTTCTTCGACTTGGCCAGCGCGCGGCGCATGGTCATGGGGCCTTCGAACTTGCCATCGTAGTTCTTCGGCTCCCATACCTGGCCACCGGTGTCCGGGCCGATCGTCAGCGGCGCGTCATTGATCACGGTGGCCGGCGAAAAGCCCTTTTCCAGCGCGGCCGAATAGATGAACGGCTTGAAGCTGGAACCCGGCTGGCGCCAGGCCTGCGTCACATGGTTGAACTTGTTGCGGTTGAAGTCGAAGCCGCCGACCATCGAGCGGATCTCGCCGTCCTGCGGGTTGATCGAAACGAAGGCCGCCGACACTTCCGGGAGCTGCGTGACCGTCCACTGGCCCTTTTCGTCCTGCGTCACGCGGATGATCGCGCCGGGGCGGATCCTGGTCTTCGGCTGCGCGTTCGCCGACAGCGACGGCGCGATAAAGCGCAGCGCCGCCCCTTCGATGGTGGCCACTTCGCCGGACAGCAGCGTGGCCTTCACTTCGCGCGATGACACGCTGGTCACCACGGCGGAACGCAGGTCGTCGCTGCCCGGGTGCTCGACCAGCGCGTCGTCGATGGCCTGCTCGCGTTCTGCCTGGTCGGAGGGCAGGTCGATGAAGGCTTCCGGGCCGCGGTAACCGTGTTTGCGCTCGTAGTTCATGATGCCCGAGCGCACGGCTTCGTACGCCGCATCCTGGTCGGGCTTCATCAGCGTGGTGTAGACGGTGAGGCCGCGCGTGTAGGTTTCCTCGCGGTACTGCGCGTACATCAGCTGGCGCACGATCTCGGCCACGTACTCGGCATGCGTCGAGAACTCGTTGCCTTCCGTGCGGACCTTCGGCGTTTCGCGCAGGGCCTGGTCATACTGCTCCGGCGTGATGTAGCGCAGGTCGCGCATGCGCTGCAGGATGTACTCCTGACGTACCTTCGCGCGCTTGGGGTTCACCACCGGATTGTAGGCAGACGGCGCCTTGGGCAGCCCAGCCAGCATGGCGGCCTCGGCCGGCGTGACGTCGCGCACCGACTTGCCGAAATAGACGCGCGCTGCGCTGTCGAAGCCATAGGCGCGCTGGCCGAGGTAGATCTGGTTCATGTACAGCTCGAGGATCTGGTCCTTGCTCAGGTTCGCCTCGATCTTGTACGCAAGCATCATTTCGTAGATCTTGCGCGTGTAGGTCTTCTCGCTCGACAGGAAGAAATTGCGCGCCACCTGCATGGTGATCGTCGATGCTCCCTGCGACAGCCCGCCGCGCAGGTTTGCCAGGCCTGCCCGCAACACGCCGACAAAGTCCACGCCGCCGTGCTCGTAGAAGCGGTCATCCTCGATCGCCAGCACCGCCTTCTTCATCACGTCGGGGATTTCGGCGATGGGTACGAAGTTGCGGCGCTCTTCGCCGAATTCGCCGATCAGCACATTGTCCGCAGTGAAGATGCGCAGCGGAATCTTGGGGCGATAGTCCGTGATGGTGTCGAGCGACGGCAGGTTGGGCGCGGCCACCAGCAACGCATAGCCCAGCAGCAGCGCGACCGCCACGATGCCGGCGACGATCAGACCGACCACCCAGAACGTGAGCCGCGCCCAGAGCGGGCGGCGGGCAGGGAGGGACGGCTTCTGTTGTGCTGTGGCCATAAGGGAAAAACCTAGTCAGGAGTGCGGGGGATTATATCTTCCGGGATAGCGGCAACTTCCCGCACAGTGGCGCCTGCGGCGCTACTGCGCTGTTACAAGATGTAATGTCCCTGATCGCCGCAGTTTGCGCCGATGTAAGAACAGAAAAAAGGCTGGAAAGGGAACCCGACGACCGTGGGGTTTTGGCAACGCTTTGGAGGAGCCGTCGCAAAAATAAAAGCGTGGTCAGAGCGGCACATTGCCAGCACTGCCGGTTTTTGTAAGAATCGGCCAACATAAAAGAGCAAAACGTTTCATCGAGAAACAGGGCCCGCCCGATTAGAGCAGTCAAGCCAGGGGCGAGTTCAAATGTCAGGGGGTCACCTTGCGACGGGGCATTTTGTCGGGGCTTCTGCGCCGGACTACGGTCGGCGTGGACATCGGGTCGTCCAGTGTCAAGGTAGTTGAGCTGTCCGTAGGGGGCAGCAAGCAGGACTACCGGCTGGAAAAGTGTGCCAGCGAACTGCTGGACCGCAGTGCCGTTGCCGATGGCAACGTGGTCAATATCGAGGCGGTCGGGATCGCGCTCAAACGCGCGCTCGGCAAGGCTGGCATTCGCACCAAGGACGTGGTGCTTGGCGTGCCTTCGATGCTGACGGAGTCACAGACCGTCAGCTTGCCGGACAACCTGTCCGAAGACGAACTCTATTCCCAGGTCGAGTCCGAGGCGCACCGGCTTTATCCGCCGTCGCAGGCGGTCAATTTCGACTTTGCCGTGATTGGCCCGAGCGAAACCGAGGGCGGTATCGGCGTGCGCGTGACCGCGGCCAACAGCGACCGCGTGCAGGAACGCGTCACCGCCGCCGAGATGGCAGGCCTGCGCCCGCAGGTCATGGATGTCGAGGAATACGCGGTGCAGCGGACCGTCGTGCAGATGCTTGGCGTGCCGCGCGATATGTCTGAAGCCGATGCACGCGCGCTGCCGGTGGTGGCCGTCGTTCACCTCGGCGGCAGCCGTTCCAAGGCCATCTTCTACCAGGGCTGGAAGGAGCTGTACGAGCAGCCCCTGAACAGCTACGGCGACCAGCTCACGCAAAGCGCCGCGCGCATGTTCACGCTCGACGCGCTCAAGGCCGAGATCAAGAAACGCAAGAACACGCTGCCGGAAGCCTGGCGCGCCCAGCTGCTCAAGCCATCGCTGGAAGCGCTGGCCATGGAAGTGCAGGCCGCGGTGGCTAATTTCATTGCCAGCTCCAGCCTGGGGCGGGTCGACGAAATCCTCTTGTCGGGCGGACATGCGTCTCTGCTTGGCGTGCAGGCGGCCATCCAGCAACAGACCCAGATCACCACCACGCTGGCGAACCCGTTCGCCAACATGGTCACCAACGGCAAGGTCAACGAGCGCTACCTGCAGCGCGACCTGCCGGCGTATATCGTCAGCGCCGGACTGGCATTGCGCGGCCTGCAATAACGCGCCCCGGGGGAATCCGAATGTCAACGAACACGCTCCCGTCGGTCAACCTGCTGCCCTACCACGAAGCCCGCAAGGCCGCCCGGCGCAAGCGCGTCTACGCGATCCTTGGCGGCGCCGCCGCGGGTGGGGCGCTGTTGGTGCTGCTGGGTGGGCTTTATATCGATCGCCAGATCGCATCGGTGGCAGCGCTGAACCAGGTGCTGACCACCGAGAATGCGCGGCTGGACGGCCAGATCCGCGAGGTCAACACGCTCAAGAAGGACATCGAGGCCCTGCTGCAGCGCCAGCAGGCCGTGGAAAGCCTGCAGACCGCACGCAACCGCCCGGTGCAGCTGCTTGAAGAGCTGGTGCGCCAGGTGCCGGAAGGGGTCTACCTGACCAGCCTGAAGCAGACTGGCGAGGCCTTCACGATCGCCGGCGTGGCACAGTCCAACGAGCGCATTTCCGAGCTGTTGCGCAATGTGGGCGCGGTGCCCTGGCTCGACAAGGCCGAACTGGTCGAGTCCAAGGCGGTGACGATGACCAACAACCTGCGCGAGCAGCGCCGCCTGTTCGAATTCTCCATGCGCTTCGCCTATCGCGCTCCCGAAACGCCAGCCGACAAGAAGGATGGCTCGGCACGCCCGGCCTCGGCGCCGGCCGCCAACGGAAAGGCCTGATCATGGGGCTCAATACCGAAATCAACCTGTCGGACCTGGCAGGCCAGTTCCGCGGGCTCAATATGAACGAGCCCGAGACCTGGCCGACGGCGCCGCGCGTGGTGTTCGCCATCATGGCGGCCGTGGTGGTGCTGCTGCTCGGATGGCAGTTCTACTGGAGCGGCAAGTCCGAGGAGCTGGACCGCCAGCGCTCGGAGCAGGAGACCCTCAAGCAGGCCTACCAGTCCAAGGTCGCGCAGGTCGCGAACCTCGACGCACTGCGTGCGCAGAAGAAGCAGGTCGAGCAGCGGGTCGCGCAGCTTGAACGCCAGCTTCCCAACAAGACGGAAATGGATGCCCTGCTGGCTGACGTCAACCATGCCGGCGTCGCGCGTGGCCTGCAGTTCGAACTGTTCAAGCCGCAGGCCGCTGTCCTCAAGCCTTATTTCGCCGAGATCCCGGTGAACCTGAAGGTGACGGGCCGCTATCACGATGTTGCGCAATTCAATGCCGATGTCGCTGCCCTGTCGCGGATCGTGTCGATGCAGAACCTGCAGCTCGCCAATACCAAGGACGGCGGACTGACCATGGAGGCGGTCGCGATGGCCTACCGCGCGCTGGACCCGGACGAGCAGGCCGCCCAACGCAAGGCCGCCGCCAATGCTGCCAAGCCGGCCGGAGGTGCGAAATGAGCCGCCTCGTGAGCCTTTGCACGCATCGCGCCGCGGTGCTTGCCGTCGCCGCGCTGGCCGCCGGCCTGCTGGGCGCGTGTGGATCCAGCGACGAACAGGCGCTGCACCAGTGGATGGACGCCACCCGCAACGCCAAGGCCCAGCCGCCGGCGCCCTTGCCCGAGCCCAAGCCCTACGTACCGCGCGAGTATGCGGAGCGCAATGCGCCGGAGCCGTTCGCGCAGACCAAGATCGGGGAACTCAACAAGATGATGGCGGAGTCGCCCGAAGCCGGGCGGCGCCGCGAGCCGCTGGAGGACTATCCGCTCGAAAACTTCAAGATGCTCGGCATGATGAAGAAACACGGCGAGACCTTCGGCATCGTGCGGGTTGATAACAAGATCCACCACGTCAAGGTGGGTCAGTATCTCGGCCAGAGCTACGGCCGGGTGGTCCGCATCACCGATCAGGAGATCGTGTTGCGCGAATTGGTCCGGGAAGGGGTATCCGAGTGGAAAGAGAAAATGACCAGCCTGAAGCTGGAGGTGTCGGCATGACCCTGGGTCGCTGGTACCGGGCGCTTGCGGGCGCAGCAACGATGGCGCTGGTGCTGGCCGCTCCGGCCGCGCTGGCACAGGCAAACCAGGTGAAGTCGGTCGAGGCCAATGTTGTGGGCGAGCAGACCGTGTTCACCATCGACCTGCAGTCGCCGCCGGCGCAAAAGCCGGCGGACTTCACGACTCAGAAGCCGGCGCGCATCGCGCTCGATTTCTTCGACACCGGGTTTGCCGCAGGACGTGCCCAGTATGACTATGGCGGCAAGCTGCTGCGCGGCGCCAACGTCATGCAGATCGGGGACCGTACGCGCGTGGTGCTCGACCTGACGCGTGCGGCGACCTACCGCACGGAAGTCCGCGGCAACCAGTTCGTGGTGCTGCTGGATAATGCCGCACCCGCGGCCAAGGCGGCCACGCCCACGTTTGCGGCGCCTGCCGCACTGACCGCGGTTGCCGCGGGGCGAGCCTCCGTGCGCAATATCGACTTCCGTCGCGGCGCGGATGGGGCGGGGCGCGTGGTGGTTGACCTGTCCTCGCGCGAGTCCGGCATCAATATCGCGCAGCAGGGCCAGAACGTGGTGGTCGACTTCCTTGGCACCACGCTGCCCGACAACCTGCGCCGCCGCTTCGACGTGAGCGACTTCGGCACGACGGTGCAGGGCATGCGCGCCACGGATACCAGCGGCAATACCCGCCTGACCATCGAGCCGCGCGGCAACTGGGAGTACAGCTCGTACCAGACGGACACCCAGTTCGTCGTGGAAGTGCGCCCCGTCAAGGAGGACCCGACCAAGCTGATCAGCGGTCCGGGCTACCGTGGCGAGCGCCTGTCGCTCAACTTCCAGAACATCGACATCCGCTCGTTGCTGCAGGTGTTTGCCGATTTCACGAACCTGAACATCCTCACCAGCGATACCGTGCAGGGCAACATCACGCTGCGCCTCAAGGACGTACCGTGGGACCAGGCCTTGCAGATCGTGATGGATGCCAAGGGGCTGGCGTCGCGCCGCAATGGCAATGTGCTGTGGGTCGCGCCCAAGGCCGAGCTGGCCACCAAGGAGAAGCTCGAACTCGAGGCGCAGCAGCAGATCAATGACCTGGAGCCGATCCGCAGCCAGGTGTACCAGCTGAACTACCAGCGGGCCGAAGACGTGCGCAAGATGCTGCTGGGTGTGAGCACGGGCGCTCCCGGCGCCGCGGTCCCGGCCGTTGGCGTAGGTGGCGCCGCCGGCATGGCTTCGCGCATGCTGTCCAAGCGCGGTTCGCTGACCGCAGATGCGCGCACCAACCAGCTGTTCGTATCGGACATTGCCAGCAAGCTTGAGGAAGTGCAGAACTTCCTCGCCAAGATCGACATCCCGGTGCGCCAGGTCATCATCGAGGCACGCATCGTCGAGGCAACCGATACGTTCAGCCGCAACCTTGGCGTCAAGCTCGGCTTTGCCGGCCAGTACAACAATGCCAAGGTGGGCAATACGTACAACAACGTGCTGCCAGGCACGACTTCCGACAACGGTCCGTTCCTGAGCCTGCCGGCTGGCGCCATCAACGGCGCGAATCCGGCGAACATCGCGGTCAGCATATTCAACAGCGCGGCGACCCGCTTCCTTGCGCTCGAGCTGTCCGCGCTGGAAGCGGACGGCAAGGGCAAGATCATCTCGAGCCCGCGCGTGGTGACGGCCAACAACATTAAGGCGCTGATCGAGCAGGGCACGGAACTGCCTTACCAGGCGGCGACGTCCAGCGGCGCCACGTCGGTCCAGTTCCGCAAGGCCAACCTGAAACTGGAGGTGACGCCGCAGATCACGCCGGAGGGCAATGTGCTGCTCGACGTGGACGTGAACAAGGACAGCGTCGGCATCCAGACGACGTCGGGCTTCGCCATCGACACCAAGCACGTGCAGACCCAGGTGCTGGTGGACAACGGCGGCACGGTGGTCATCGGCGGTATCTACACGCAAACCGAGTCCAACGACACCGACAAGGTGCCCTGGCTGGGCGATATCCCGGTGCTGGGCAATCTGTTCAAGAGCAATGCCAAGGTGCGCAACCGCACCGAGCTGCTGGTCTTTCTGACGCCGCGCGTGCTGAATGAGAGTGTGACGCTGAAATGATGCGGAATGATGCGGATCCGGGCGCGAATGAGGCGTAATTGGCGCCCGGGACCCTGGATGCAGTAGACTGCAAGGCCGCATCGACTGATGCGGCCTTTTTTTGTCCGTGGGGCCGCCCGCACGGCAATGCCGCATCCGCCACTTGCCGCCTGCGGCTCAACATAAGAAGATGATGCAGTTTCCAACGGGGGAGGGCGGACCGGAATCCGCATTCCCGAACGACAATCCAGTGACAGCCTCGCCGACGGCCACGGAGACCGGCCGCCCCAATCTCTTTTTCGTCGGCCTGATGGGCGCCGGCAAGACGACCGTGGGCCGTACGGTCGCGCGGCGCCTGCACTATCCGTTCTTCGATTCCGACCACGAGCTGGAAGCGCACTGCGGCGTGCGCATTCCGGTGATCTTCGAGCACGAGGGCGAGGAAGGCTTCCGCGAGCGCGAGGCCGCGATGATCCGCGAGCTGACCGGGCGCAGCGGCATCGTGCTGGCCACCGGCGGCGGCGCGGTGCTGCGGGCGGAAAACCGCGAACTGCTCAAGGCCCGCGGCACCGTGGTCTACCTGCGCGCCAGTCCGCATGACCTGTGGCTGCGCACCCGGCACGACCGCAACCGCCCGCTGCTGCAGACCGAGGATCCGAAGGGCAAGCTGGAGGCCCTCTACGCTACGCGCGACCCGCTGTACCGCGAGGTGGCCGATTTCATCATCGAGACCGGCAAGCCCTCGGTGGCGCAGCTTGCTAATATGGTGCTGATGCAACTGGAAATGGCGGGTTTCCGCATCGATCCCGCCGCTGCCGCGCCGGAACAGCCGGCTAAAGATACGCATTCATGATCACGCTACAAGTCGACCTGGGAGAGCGCAGCTATCCCATCCATATCGGTTCGGGGCTGCTCGGCAACGCCGAACTGCTGCGCCCGCACGTGCGCGGCCGGCACGCCGTCATCGTTACCAATGAAACGGTGGGCCCGCTCTACGCGGCACGCGTGGAAGCCAGCCTGAAGGCGCTCGGCAAGACTGTGCGCGTCGTGACGCTGCCCGATGGCGAGGCCTTCAAGCAGTGGGAAACGCTGAACCTGATCTTCGATGCGCTGCTGTCGGCGGGCGCCGACCGCAAGACCACGCTGGTCGCGCTGGGCGGCGGCGTGGTGGGCGATATGACGGGGTTTGCGGCAGCCTGCTACATGCGCGGCGTGCCGTTCGTGCAGGTGCCGACCACGCTGCTTTCGCAGGTGGATTCGTCGGTGGGCGGCAAGACCGGCATCAACCACCCGCTCGGCAAGAACATGATCGGCGCGTTCCACCAGCCCAACGCGGTGATTGCCGATATCGACACGCTGCGCACGCTGCCCCCGCGCGAGCTGGCTGCGGGCATGGCCGAGGTAATCAAGCACGGCGCGATCGCCGATGCGGAGTACTTCGCCTGGATCGAGCGCAATATCGCCGCGCTGAACAACTGCGACCCGGACCTGATGGCCCTGGCCGTGCAACGTTCCTGCGAGATCAAGGCCGGTGTGGTGGCCCAGGACGAGCGCGAAGGCGGGCTGCGCGCGATCCTGAACTTCGGCCACACCTTCGGCCATGCCATCGAAGCGGGCATGGGCTACGGCGAGTGGCTGCATGGCGAAGCAGTCGGCTGTGGCATGGTGATGGCGGCGGACCTGTCCCACCGCCTGGGCTTCATCGACACCGAGACGCGCGCGCGCATCCGTCAACTGACGCAGGCGGCCATGCTGCCCATCGTTGCGCCGGAACTGGGCGCCGACCGCTATATCGAACTGATGAAGGTGGACAAGAAGGCCGAAGCCGGCAGCATCAAGTTCATCCTGCTGAAGAAGCTTGGCGAAGCGTTCATTACCACGGTTCCCGATGCCGACCTGCGCGCGACGCTGGCGCAGGCAGTCCTTAAACCTCCCACCGAGGCCACGGTCGCGTAAGTGATTCGCGATCGGTTATGCCTCGCAACCCTGACCCAGCCCACGGATTGCCGCATGACCGACCTTGAAAGCCATCTCGCTCCCTACGCCGCCCGCTCCGCGCAGACGCGCGGACGGGTCCACGCCGAGCCCGCGTCGTCGTCGCGCAGCGAATTCCAGCGCGATCGCGACCGTGTCATCCACAGTACGGCCTTCCGCAGGCTCGAGTACAAGACCCAGGTCTTCGTCAACCATGAGGGCGACCTGTTCCGCACGCGCCTGACGCACAGCCTGGAAGTGGCGCAGATCGCTCGCTCGATCGCGCGCAACCTGCGCCTGAACGAGGATCTCGTCGAAGCGATCTCGCTCGCGCACGACCTTGGCCACACCCCGTTCGGCCACGCCGGCCAGGACGCGCTCAACGCCTGCATGAAGAACTACGGCGGCTTCGAGCACAACCTGCAGAGCCTGCTGGTGGTGGACGAGCTGGAAGAGCGCTACGGCGGCTTCAATGGCCTGAACCTGACCTTCGAGACGCGCGAAGGCATCCTCAAGCATTGCTCGCGCGTCAACGCGGCCGCGCTTGGCGAACTGGGCCGGCGCTTCCTGGAGGGCTCGCAGCCGTCGCTGGAGGCGCAGCTGGCCAACCTGGCCGACGAAATCGCCTACAACAACCACGATATCGATGACGGCCTGCGCTCGGGCCTGCTGACGCTGGAACAGCTCGACGAAGTGCCGATGTGGGGTCGCCACCGGGCCGAGGTGGCCGAGGCGTTCCCGGGCATCAACGGCCGCCGCGCGATCAATGAAACCGTGCGGCGCATGATCAACACGTTGATCGTGGACCTGATCGAAACCACCAGCCGGAACATTGCCGCGGCGAATCCGCGCTCGATCGAGGCGGTGCGCGCGGCGGGGCCGCTGGTCGGGTTCAGCGCCCAGATCCACGAAGAGGCGGCCACGCTCAAGCGCTTCCTGTTCCGGCACCTGTACCGGCATTACCTGGTCATGCGGATGTCGTCCAAGGCGCAGCGCATCGTGTCCGATCTGTTTGCGGCGTTTATGTCGGATTCGCGGCTGCTGCCGCCGCAGTACCAGGCCGCGCATGGGGGCGACCAGTCGCGGCTGATCGCCAACTACATCGCGGGCATGACCGACCGCTACGCTATCCGCGAGCACCGTCGCATCTTTGCGGTCAGCGAAGGTAACTAGTCCCAGGTCTTTGCGTTCGGAGCGGGCACAAAAGGGTGCCCGCAGAAATTGGGGACGGATCAGGCTATCATTCGGGCAACCCGGTTCTGATCTCTGCAGCCCCCGATGGCACGACTTCCCCGTTTTTCCCCAGCCGGCCTGCCGGCTCTTGTGTTGCAACGCGGCAACAACCGCCAGCCAGTCTTCCTCGGGCCGGACGACTACCTGCACTACCTGGACTGCCTGCGTATGGCCGCGCGTGAACATGACCTGGCGATCCATGCCTACGGCTTGCGGCCCAACCATATTCACCTCGTGGCGACGCCACGCGGCGCCGATTCACTGAGCCTGACGATGCAGGCGGTAGGCCGTCGCTATGCGCGCCACTTCAACCGTACCGCCGGCCGCACGGGCACGCTGTGGGAGGGGCGCTTCCGCTCCGCGGTGTTCGATCCAGCCGAATGGATGTTGCCGGCGATGCTGTACGCCGAAGGCAACGCCATGAGGGCTGGCGAGGCCACGACACCAGAAGCCGACCCGTGGAGCAGCTATCGTCATCATGTTGGTATTGAGGCTAGCGCGATTGTGAGTGATCACTCTTCCTACTGGGATCTCGGCAATACGCCGTTCGAGCGGCAGTCCAACTACCGGTCGCTGTGTAACGAGGGCCTGTCAGGCCGGACACTCGCCACCCTGCGCAAGCATGCGCACAGCGGCTGGCCGCTTGGCGGCGAGGCATTCCTCGCGCAGCTCGAGCGCCAAGGCTCTCGACGCGTGCAGCCATTGCCAAAGGGCCGGCCCAAGCGTGAGTTGGCTGCTGAGCCGGGCTAGCATGACTCATCGGTGCGTAGCCGCTCCTGGAGTTTCTGAGGGGTCACGTCCGGACAGATGTGCCGTTTTAATGTGTCCCCATTTAATGCTCCATCTGAATGTTTGAGTTTTTAAATATGTTCTGACCCCATTTAAAAACTTTGCAGGCTTTGTGGGATTCCCATATAGTTGCTCCACCCACAGTCATTGTGCGGCGCGTCACGCTCGTGTACGCCGTTGCGGTCCCCGTAGTCCCCTGACAGTAGATGAGCCGGTCGAAACCGGCCCACCCGGTCCGATTTTGTGTCCGGCGCGCAGGCAGCATGCGGTACCCGTTCGGTTTGCCCGGCCTTCCGCGCAGCCTTCACCGGAATTCAGCCCGTGGACCAATCGCAAAACCATCCGGCCCAGGAACTGGCCCAGGCGCAGACCAGCGCAACTTCCACTGACATCGCCCTGCGTCCGCAATCGCAAGGCCTGTATGACCCGACCAATGAGCACGACGCCTGCGGCGTCGGCATGGTCGCGCATATCAAGGGCAAGAAGACGCACGAGATCATCAGCCAGGGCCTGAAGATCCTCGAGAACTTGGACCACCGGGGTGCCGTTGGCGCGGACGCGCTGATGGGCGATGGCGCCGGCATCCTGATCCAGATTCCGGACCAGTTCTATCGCGAAGAGATGGCCGCGCAGGGCGTGAGCCTGCCGCCCGCCGGCGAATATGGCGTGGGCATGATCTTCCTGCCGAAGGAACACGCCTCGCGCCTGGCCTGCGAACAGGAACTGGAGCGCACCGTCCGCCTCGAAGGCCAGGTCGTGCTGGGCTGGCGCGACGTGCCGGTGGACGCCAACATGCCGATGTCGCCGACGGTCCGCAAGACCGAGCCGGTGATCCGCCAGATCTTCATTGGTCGCGGCCGCGACATCATGACCACGGACGCGCTGGAACGTAAGCTCTACGTGATCCGCAAGACCGCCAGCCACGCCATCCAGGCGCTCAAGCTCAAGCACGGCAAGGAATACTTCGTGCCGTCGATGTCGGCCCGTACCGTGGTGTACAAGGGCCTGCTGCTGGCCAACCAGGTCGGCGAGTACTATCTGGACCTGCAGGACCAGCGCGCCGTGTCGGCCCTGGCCCTGGTGCACCAGCGCTTCTCGACCAACACCTTCCCGGCCTGGGAACTGGCCCACCCGTACCGCATGGTCGCCCACAACGGCGAAATCAACACGGTCAAGGGCAACGTCAACTGGATCAACGCGCGTACCGGCGCGATCTCGTCGCCGGTGCTGGGCGACGACCTGCCCAAGCTGTGGCCGCTGATCTACCCGGGCCAGTCCGACACCGCATCGTTCGACAACTGCCTCGAACTGCTGACGATGGCCGGCTACCCGCTTGTCCACGCGATGATGATGATGATCCCGGAAGCCTGGGAACAGCACACGCTGATGGACGACAACCGTCGCGCCTTCTACGAGTACCACGCCGCCATGATGGAGCCGTGGGACGGCCCGGCCGCGATCTGCTTCACCGACGGCCGCCAGATCGGCGCCACGCTGGACCGTAACGGCCTGCGTCCGGCCCGCTTCTACGTGACCGAGGACGACATCGTCGTGCTGGCCTCGGAAGCCGGCGTGCTGCCGTTCCCCGAGTCGCGCATCGTCGAAAAGTGGCGCCTGCAGCCGGGCAAGATGTTCCTGATCGACATGGAGCAGGGCCGCATCATCGACGACAAGGAACTCAAGGACAACCTGGCCAACGCCAAGCCGTACAAGAGCTGGATCGACGCCGTCCGCATCAAGCTGGACGAGATCGAAGCCAAGCCCGAAGACGTTGCCGCCGAGAAGAAGCCCGTGGCCAAGCTGCTGGACCGCCAGCAGTCGTTCGGCTACACGCAGGAAGACGTCAAGTTCCTGATGGCGCCGATGGCGCTGTCGGGCGAGGAAGCCACCGGCTCGATGGGCAATGATTCGCCGCTGGCCGTGCTGTCGTCGAAGAACAAGACGCTGTACCACTACTTCCGGCAGCTGTTCGCCCAGGTGACCAACCCGCCGATCGACCCGATCCGCGAGAACATGGTGATGTCGCTGGTGTCGTTCATCGGCCCGAAGCCGAACCTGCTCGAGCTGAACAACATCAACCCGCCGATGCGTCTCGAAGTGTCCCAGCCCGTGCTGGACTTCAAGGACATCGCCAAGATCCGCAACATCGAGCACTACACCGGCGGCAAGTTCCGTTCGTACGAACTGAACATCTGCTACCCGACTGCGTGGGGCAAGGAAGGCATCGAAGCGCGCCTGGCCTCGCTGTGCGCCGAAGCCGTGGATGCGGTGCGTTCGGGCTACAACATCCTGATCGTGACGGACCGCCGCGTCGACGCCGACCAGGTCGCGATTCCCGCGCTGCTGGCCACGTCCGCGATCCACCACCACCTGGTGGAGAAGGGCCTGCGCACGTCCACCGGCCTGGTGGTCGAGACCGGCACCGCGCGTGAAGTGCACCACTTCGCGCTGCTGGCCGGCTACGGCGCCGAAGCCGTGCACCCGTACCTGGCCATGGAAACGCTGGCCGATATGGCGGCCGACCTCTCGGGCGACCTGTCGGCCGAGAAAGCGATCAAGAATTTCGTCAAGGCGATCGGCAAGGGCCTGTTCAAGGTGATGTCCAAGATGGGCATCTCCACGTACATGTCGTACACCGGCGCGCAGATCTTCGAAGCGATCGGTTTGTCGCGCGAGCTGGTGCAGAAGTACTTCCACGGCACGCCTTCGAACGTCGAGGGAATCGGCATCTTCGAGGTGGCCGAGGAGGCGCTGCGCCTGCACAAGGACGCCTTCGGCGCGAACCCGGTGCTGGAGAACATGCTCGATACCGGCGGCGAATACGCGTTCCGTATCCGCGGCGAAGAGCATATGTGGACGCCGGACTCGATCGCCAAGCTGCAGCACTCGGTGCGCGCTGACGACGGCAAGGGCGCCTACCAGACGTACAAGGAATACGCCAACATCATCAACGACCAGAGCAAGCGCCACATGACGCTGCGTGGTCTGTTCGAGTTCAAGGTCGATCCGGCCAAGGCGATTCCGCTGGAAGAAGTCGAGCCCGCCAAGGAAATCGTGCGGCGCTTCGCGACCGGCGCGATGTCGCTCGGCTCGATCTCGACCGAAGCCCATGCCACGCTGGCCGTGGCGATGAACCGCATCGGCGGCAAGTCGAACACCGGTGAAGGCGGCGAAGACGAGAAGCGCTACCGCAATGAACTGCGCGGCATCCCCATCAAGCAGGGCGACAGCCTGAAGAGCCTGCTGGGCGACGTGGTCGAGGCCGACCTGCCGCTGCAGGATGGCGACTCGCTGCGCTCGAAGATCAAGCAGGTGGCATCGGGCCGTTTCGGCGTGACAGCCGAATACCTGGCCTCCGCCGACCAGATCCAGATCAAGATGGCGCAGGGCGCCAAGCCGGGCGAAGGCGGCCAGCTGCCGGGCCACAAGGTGTCGGACTACATCGGCAAGCTGCGTTACTCGGTGCCGGGCGTCGGCCTGATCTCGCCGCCGCCGCACCATGACATCTACTCGATCGAGGATCTGGCACAGCTGATCCATGACCTGAAGAACGTCAACCCGTCGTCGGATATCTCGGTCAAGCTGGTGTCCGAAGTGGGCGTCGGCACGGTGGCAGCAGGGGTGTCGAAGGCCAAGGCCGATCACGTCGTGATCGCTGGCCACGATGGCGGCACCGGTGCTTCGCCGTGGTCGTCGATCAAGCACGCCGGCTCGCCGTGGGAACTGGGCCTGGCCGAAACGCAGCAGACGCTGCTGCTCAACGGCCTGCGCAACCGCATCCGCGTGCAGGCCGACGGCCAGATGAAGACCGGCCGCGACGTCGTCATCGGCGCGCTGCTGGGCGCCGACGAGTTCGGCTTTGCCACGGCGCCGCTGGTGGCCGAGGGCTGCATCATGATGCGCAAGTGCCACCTGAACACCTGCCCGGTGGGCGTGGCCACGCAGGATCCGCAGCTGCGCAAGAAGTTTCAGGGCAAGCCGGAACACGTGGTGAACTTCTTCTTCTTCGTTGCCGAGGAAGCCCGCGAGATCATGGCCCAGCTGGGCATCCGCACCTTCGACGAGCTGATCGGCCGCGCCGACCTGCTCGACATGAAGGCCGGCATCGAACACTGGAAGGCACGCGGCCTGGACTTCGCCCGCATCTTCCACCAGGTGGCGCTGCCCGCGGACACGCCGCTGTACCACACCGACGTGCAGGACCACGGCCTGTCGGCCGAAGCCGGCAAGGCGCTGGACCACGTGCTGATCGCCAAGGCACGCCCGGCGATCGAGAAGGGCGAACGCGTGTCGTTCATCCAGCCGGTCAAGAACGTGAACCGTACCGTCGGTGCGATGCTGTCGGGCGTGGTGGCCAAGCAGCACGGCCACGAGGGCCTGCCCGACGACACCATCCACATCCAGCTGCAAGGCACGGCCGGCCAGTCGTTCGGCGCGTTCCTGGCGCACGGCATCACGCTGGACCTGGTGGGCGACGGCAACGACTACGTCGGCAAGGGCCTCTCGGGCGGCCGCGTGATCGTGCGCGCCCCGCACGAGTTCCGTGGCGATCCGACCCGCAACATCATCGTCGGCAACACCGTGCTGTACGGCGCGATTGCCGGTGAGGCGTTCTTCAACGGCGTGGCCGGCGAGCGCTTCGCGGTGCGTAACTCAGGCGCGGTGGCCGTGGTGGAAGGCACCGGCGACCATGGTTGCGAGTACATGACCGGCGGTACCGTGGTGGTGCTGGGCGGCACCGGCCGCAACTTCGCGGCGGGCATGTCGGGCGGCGTGGCCTACGTCTATGACGAGGACGGCCTGTTCGACAAGCGCTGCAACACCTCGATGGTGGCGCTGGAAGCGGTGCTGGCCGCGGCCGACCAGGAGAAGGGCCAGAGCCCGGCTTCGTGGCACAAGGTCAACGGCAAGCGCCAGCTCGACGAAGTCGTCCTGCGCAACCTGATCGAGCAGCACTTCCGCTACACCGGTTCCGAGCGCGCCAAGGCGCTGCTGGCGGACTGGACCACGGCGCGCCGCAAGTTCGTCAAGGTCTTCCCGACCGAGTACAAGCGCGCGCTGGGCGAGATGTACGCCAAGGAACAGGCTGCCCGCGACAGCGACCGCGAAGCCATCGCCGCCTGATCCGCGGCACCACGAGACGGGAGCCGCGGCCAGCGGCGGCGGCTCCGACAAGATTCTGACCTCACAGCAAGGCCGGCCAAGCCGGTCTTGCCAGCAAGACCAAGGACGCAACATGGGTAAGGCGACTGGCTTTCTCGAATTTCCGCGCCAGAACGAAGGCTACGAAGCGGTAGTCAAGCGCGTGAAGCACTACAAGGAATTCGTGTTCGCGCTGTCCGACAGCGAAGCGAAGATCCAGGGTGCGCGCTGCATGGACTGCGGCATCCCGTTCTGCAACAACGGCTGCCCGGTCAACAACATCATCCCGGACTTCAACGACCTGGTGTACCGCCAGGACTGGAAGTCGGCGATCGAGGTGCTGCACCAGACCAACAACTTCCCAGAGTTCACGGGCCGCATCTGCCCGGCACCGTGCGAGGCCGCCTGCACGCTGGGCATCAATGAGCTGCCGGTCGGCATCAAGTCGATCGAGCACGCCATCATCGACAAGGCCTGGGAAGAAGGCTGGGTCGCACCGCAGCCGCCCAAGCACAAGACTGGCAAGACCGTGGCCGTGGTCGGCTCGGGTCCCGCCGGCATGGCTGCCGCGCAGCAACTGGCGCGCGCCGGCCACGACGTGACCGTGTTCGAGAAGAACGACCGCATCGGCGGCCTGCTGCGCTACGGCATCCCCGACTTCAAGATGGAGAAGACGCTGATCGACCGCCGCATCGAGCAGATGCAGGCCGAAGGCGTGACCTTCCGCGCAGGCGTGATGGTGACCGACGGCGCGCTGCCGGCGGGCATCAAGAACTACGCGCGCGAAACCATCTCGGCCAAGGACCTGATGGACCAGTTCGACGCTGTCGTGCTGGCCGGCGGCTCGGAAGTGCCGCGCGACCTGCCGGTGCCGGGCCGCGACCTGAACGGCATCCACTTCGCGCTGGAATTCCTGATTCCGCAGAACAAGGAAGTGGCTGGCGACGGCGAGAACGACATCCGCGCCGAAGGCAAGAACGTGATCGTGATCGGCGGTGGCGATACGGGTTCCGACTGCGTCGGCACGTCGAACCGCCATGGTGCCGCCTCGGTGAACCAGTTCGAACTGCTGCCGCAGCCGCCGGAAGAAGAGAACAAGCCGCTGGTGTGGCCGTACTGGCCGATCAAGCTGCGCACCTCGTCGTCGCACGAAGAAGGTTGCGACCGCGACTGGTCCGTCGCCACCAAGGAATTCATCGGCGAGAACGGCAAGGTCACCGCGCTGAAGGCCTGCCGCGTCGAATGGAAGGACGGCAAGATGCAGGAAGTGCCGGGCAGCGAATTCATCCTGCCGGCCGACCTGGTGCTGCTGGCCATGGGCTTCACCAACCCGGTGGGCTCGATGCTGGAAGCGTTCGGTGTCGATACCGACGCACGCAAGAACGCCAAGGCCGCCACCGAAGGCGAGCGTGCCTACCACACCAACGTGCCGAAGGTGTTCGCCGCTGGCGACGTGCGCCGTGGCCAGTCGCTGGTGGTGTGGGCGATCCGCGAGGGCCGCCAGGCGGCGCGTTCGGTTGATGCGTTCCTGATGGGGCATTCAGAACTGCCGCGCTGATTGCGTCGTCATGGCCGATTGGGAAACCCGTTTGGTGTTAGCCAAGCGGGTTTTTTTTGTGGTTCTTCGCCCCACCATTCCCCATCCCCCGCAATCCGGCGAAGAATCTCAGACGCTCAGCGCGCACTCCATGATCACGGCATCCGGACCATAGCAAGCGAGCTTGCCGGCATGCGTGGCGGCCCGGTGCGCTGTCATCGGCGCGTACCCAAGCCTGCGCCACCACCCTGCCGCGGCCTGCACTGCAATCAGGCGCGAATGCCGCAAGCCGGCTTCCAGCGCGGCCCGCAAGGCGGCTTCATACAGCCGCAGCGCGAGACCGCTACCGCGTCCTGCCGGCGCCACGGCCATGTCATGCACAAACCAGGTTATGGCGGTGGCCGCCGTCCCGCCGAGCACGCAAGGCTTCAGGACGCCGTCCAGCGGCGGCAGGCTGTCCTGTGGCCACGGATGGGTGAACAGGTAGCCAGCCAGAGTCCGGTCATCGATGGATTCGGCCACCGCGCAGGTCGCTGGTGAGAGCGTGAGCCGGCTGGCGAAGGCCTCGGCGCCTTCCAGCAGGCCGCGGTGATAGCACTGCTTCTGGATCTCGATTACGCCGGGCAGGTCTGCGGTCGTCATGCGCCGCACCAGGAATTCAGACATCGCGCCATTGTAGGCGGCACTGTGAGTGCTTGGACAAGGATGCCGGACGTCTGCACAGGCTTTGACAGGTTTTCAGGGTTCTCCCGCGCTATGGTTTACGTGCCTGTGTCCTGCCAGAGCCTCTTCGTACAATTTACAAAAACAATAATCGGAAATTGCCTCGAATCCTTTTTCAGCCGAACCAGATGCGGTCCTGCTAAGCGGGACGCGCCGGAGAAAATTGATGTCCGAAGTGCGCATCTTGTCGCGGCTTTGGCGAGGTAAAGCGAAGTTGATGCTTGCTGCTGCCATCCGGGATGCTGTAGTGACGTGGTGTGGGGTGTTGGCCGCCTTGCTGGCGGCATGGACGCCTTTTGCCGCGCAAGCCGTGTCGACGGCTACCGCATCTGCGCCGCCAGCCGTGGCACGGACGATGTCGTTCCCGGCACGCCCGATGCGGCTCATCGTGCCGTTTCCTGCAGGCGGCGTGGCCGATGCCGTGGCACGCCTGCTTGCCGAGCGTCTGTCGGTTCGGCTCGGTGTGCCGGTGGACGTGGACAACCGGCCCGGTGCGGCCGGTACCACGGCCGGCGATGTGGTGGCCAAGTCCAGCTCGGACGGTCACACATTGCTGTTTCACCAGGCCAACATGCTGATCCAGCCAGGATTGGAGCCCGTGCCGTATGACGTGGTGCGCGACTTCACGCCGGTGGCGCGCGTGGCCACCACGCCGCTATTCCTGGTCATCGACGGCCGCTTGCCCATGCGCACGCCGGCACAATGGGCGGTGGCCGTCAGATCGAATCCCGGTTCCTACAGCTATGGCTATGGCCAGTCGGGCAGCCCGTCCCACCTGTATGCGGAATACGCGGTACGCGGTATTCGCAACGGCGTGCCGCTCGTGACGGCCAAGGGCGAGGGGGCGGTCGTGCAGGAGATGCTGGCCGGCCGCATCAGCGCCTGTTTCTGTTCCTATGCGGCCGTGCAGAGCCATGTCCGCAACGGTTCGTTGCGCATGATCGGCGTGACTGGCGTATCGCGCTCGCCGCTGGCGCCGCTGGTGCCGACGCTGCAGGAATCCGGCCTGGAAGGCTATGCCGCCGCCGCCTGGTTCGGTGTGATGGCGCCGGCCAAGACGCCGCGCGCGATCATTGCGAAGCTGGCGGTCGAGCTGGACGCGGTGATGGCCGAGCGTGAAGTCCGCACCCGCCTGATGGCCGCGGGCCTGACGCCGCTGCGCGATTCGCCCGAGGCCTTCGCGACCGCGATCCGCTCGGAATCGATCCAGTGGCAGGTCATCCTGCGCGATGCCGCGCAGGGCGCGCCATAGCGGCATCGCGCAGTCAATGTGGCGGCGGGCCCACGGCCGCCTGCAGGTCTAGGTAGTAGCCCTTATAATGCGCGACTGCCCAGAACGCTGCGAACGTGACCGATCCTGCCCGCAATCTCGTCGAACTCAACGCGGTAGATTTTGCCTACTCGCCTGACGCCAAGCCGATCCTGACCGGCCTGACCATGCAATTCCCGCGTGGCAAGGTGATCGCGGTGATGGGCGGCTCTGGCTGCGGCAAGACCACCGTCTTGCGCCTGATTGGCGGGCAAGTGCGGCCGCAATCGGGATCGGTGACGTTCAATGGCGCCGATATCCACAAGCTCGACGTGGCGGGGCTGTACGCCGTCAGACGCCAGATGGGCATGCTGTTCCAGTTCGGCGCGCTCTTTACGGACTTGTCGGTATTCGACAATGTGGCCTTTCCGTTGCGCGAGCACACGGACCTGCCCGAATCGGTGATTCGCGACCTGGTGCTGATGAAGCTCAACGCCGTCGGCCTGCGCGGCGCGCGCGACCTGATGCCGTCGCAGATCTCCGGCGGCATGGCGCGGCGAGTGGCGCTGGCGCGCGCGATTGCCCTTGACCCGTCACTGCTGATGTACGACGAGCCCTTTGCCGGTCTCGATCCGATTTCGCTCGGGCTGACCGCGCGGCTGATTCGCAGCCTCAATGATGCGCTGGGCGCTACTACCATCATCGTCTCGCACGACGTGCACGAGACCTTCCAGATCGCCGATTACGTGTATTTCATCGCCAACGGCCGCATCGCCGCGCAGGGCGAGCCGGAAGCCCTGCGCGCATCGACCGATCCGTTCGTGCACCAGTTCGTCCATGCCGAGGCGGATGGCCCGGTGCCGTTCCACTATCCGGGCCCGTCGCTGGCCGAGGACTTTGCCGGCGGAGGTGCGCAGTGATGGGTTTCCTCACAGCAATCGGCGCCGCCGTGCGGCAAGGTGTCACGGGCCTGGGCCGCGCGACCCGCATGTTCTTCACAGTGCTGGGCCTGTCGCCGGCCCTGCTGCGGCGTTTCCGCCTGGTGTCCGACCAGATCTTCTTCGTCGGCAACCTGTCGCTCGTGATCATCGCCGTGTCCGGCCTGTTCGTCGGCTTCGTGCTTGGCCTGCAGGGCTATTACACACTGAACCGCTATGGCTCCGAGCAGGCACTCGGCCTGCTGGTGGCGCTGTCGCTCGTGCGCGAGCTGGGGCCGGTGGTGACGGCGCTGCTGTTTGCGGGCCGCGCGGGCACGTCGCTGACCGCTGAAATCGGCCTGATGAAGGCCGGCGAACAACTGACCGCCATGGAAATGATGGCCGTCAATCCCTTGCAGCGCGTGGTGGCCCCGCGCTTCTGGGCGGGCGTGGTGGCCATGCCGGTGTTGGCCGCCATCTTCAGCGCGGTCGGCATCCTGGGCGGCTACCTGGTGGGTGTGCAGCTGATCGGCGTGGACGCCGGCGCCTTCTGGTCGCAGATGCAGGGCGGCGTGGATGTGCGTGCCGATGTGCTCAACGGCGTCATCAAGAGCTTTATTTTTGGCATTGCCGTGACGTTTATCGCGCTATACCAGGGCTTCGAGGCCAAGCCCACGCCGGAAGGCGTGTCGCGCGCCACGACCCGCACGGTGGTGATTGCGTCGCTGGCCGTGCTAGGGCTGGATTTCCTGCTGACCGCGCTGATGTTCAGCTGATGGACGACGGCACCGGGACAACTGACAGGACAACGGATACAAAGAGATCCCAATGAAAAAAAGTGCACTCGATTTCTGGGTGGGGTTGTTTGTGGCGGCGGGCTTTGTTGCCCTGCTGTTCCTCGCCCTGAAGGCCGGCAACATGAGCGCCTTCACGTTCCAGGAAACCTACGCGGTGGAAGCGCGCTTCGACAACATCGGCGGGCTCAAGCCGCGCGCGCCGGTCAAGAGCGCCGGCGTGGTGGTCGGACGCGTCGCCGAGATCCGGTTCGATGACAAGACCTACCAGGCGACCGTGGTCATGAACCTGGAAAAGCAGTACCAGTTTCCCAAGGACACCTCGGCCAAGATCCTGACCTCGGGCCTGCTCGGCGAGCAGTACATCGGCCTGGAGGCTGGCGGCGATACCGCCATGCTGGCACAGGGTTCGCGCATCACCATGACGCAGTCGGCGGTGGTGCTGGAGAACCTGATCGGCCAGTTCCTCTACAACAAGGCGGCCGATGCCGGGGCCGGCGGAGGCAACAGCGGCGGCGCGGCGAGCGCACCGGCCCTTGGCGGAGCCGGTAAATGAACGTCGCCTCCCATATACCGGCGCCCCGGCGCGCCGTGCTGGCGTTCGCCGCCAGCGCGTTGACGCTGATGGCTGGTTGCGCCACGGGCCCGACCGCCAACCCGAAGGATCCGCTCGAGCCGTTCAACCGCGAGGTCTCGCGGATCAACGAGGACTTCGACAAGGGCGTGCTGAAGCCCGTTGCCCAGCTCTATTCCGACTACATTCCGTCGCCGGTCCAGACTGCGGTCGACAATTTCTTTTCGAACGTCAGCGATGTCTATTCGGCGGTGAACAACCTGCTGCAGGGCAAGCCTAGCCGTGCCGCCGAGGACACCATGCGGGTGGCGATCAACACCGTGCTCGGCATCGGCGGGCTGATCGATATCGCCACGCCGGGTGGCCTGCCCAAGTACAAGGAAGATTTTGGCCAGACCCTGGGCGTCTGGGGCGTGCCGGCGGGCCCGTACCTGGTGCTGCCGCTGTTCGGGCCGAGCACCGTGCGCGACACCGCCGGCATGCTGGTGGACCGGCAGATCGACCCGTCGGCCTATTTCTATCCGGTCTCGCTGCGCAATTCGCTGATCGGCGTCCGTATCGTCGCGGGCCGCGCGCAACTGCTTGGCGCGACCAACCTGCTCGAGCAGGCCGCACTGGACAAGTACGCGTTCATGCGCGATGCGTACCTGCAGCGGCGCGAGTACCTGATCTACGACGGCAATCCTCCAGGCCGCGAGAACGACGATTCCGAGAGCGACGGCGCACCTCAGCAGCCGTCGCAGGAGCCGTCCCAGCAGCCGTCCCAGCAACCTGCTGCGCCGTCCGAGGGAACCACGCAGCCAGAGGGCCAGAACCTGCCCGTGCCGCCGGCGTCGCCGATGCAGCGCATCGTCCCGGGCGGCGGCCTGCACATTCGGTGACGCTGCGCTGCGCGGCGCTGTGAATGCGCTGTGAGCACTGAAACAATTTGTTTTTAAGTGACGCCGGATGCGCTGGCGCGAGAAACTCGCCGCCGCGGACTATGTTCCAATGTGCGCAACGCCCCTGGACAACTCGCCTGCCAAAGCCCCGGCCGGCTCCAGGGGCGGCGAATGAACCTGACCAAGAAGGAAAATCCATGATCAAGCGACTGTTGCTCCCCTTCCTCGCTGTAGCCGCCTTTGCCGGCGCCGCCCATGCGCAGGTTTCGGCGCAAGACGCAGCCAGCCCTGAAACGCTGGTCAAGGCCGTCGTCAGCGACGTGATGACCAGCGTCAAGAGCGACAAGGACATGCAGGCCGGCAATATCGCCAAGATCTCCGCGCTGGTCGAGCAGAAGATCCTGCCGAACGCGAACTTCCAGAAGACCACGCAGATCGCCATGGGCCGCAACTGGTCGAAGGCCACCCCCGAGCAGCAGAAGGTCATCACCGACGAGTTCAAGACGCTGCTGATCCGTACCTACGCCGGCGCCATTGCGCAGATCCGCGACCAGACCGTGCAGTACAAGCCGTATCGCGGTTCGCCCGAGGACACCGACGCGACCATCCGCACCCAGGTGATCAACAAGGGCGAGCCGATCCAGCTCGATTACCGCCTCGAGAAGACCGCGCAGGGCTGGAAGGTCTATGACATCAACGTGCTGGGCGCATGGCTGACCGAAGCCTACAAGGGCAGCTTCAACACCATCGTCGGCCAGCAGGGCGTGGATGGCGTGATCAAGACGCTGCAGGACCGCAACCGGCAGCTGGCCAACGCCAAGAGCTGACGCGCTGCGCAAATTGGCGCTGCATTGCAGCACGCGGCGCCAAACTGCCCTACAATGGCCCCACACACGCAAACTCCCGCCTCCAGGCGGGAGCTTGTGTTTTCCGGAACCCCCTGGCTTCGCCGATCTGACTTCTCCGATGCTCTCGCTTGGCACCTCGCTGACCAACCAGAACGCCGCCGTGGTGCTGCGTGATGGCCTGTCGCGCGTTGCACAAGGCGAAACACAGGTGGACTGCGCCGCGCTGGAACAGGTGGATTCATCCGCCGTTGCCGTGCTGTTGGCCTGGCAGCGCGCCGCCGTCGCCCGCCAGGGCAAGCTGGCCCTGAGCGGCGTGCCGCCGCAGTTGGCCGAACTGGCTTCGCTGTATGGCGTCGACGGCCTGCTCGGCCTGACGCCGCAAGCGGCTTCGCATCGACATTGAACCGGCATCCCTGACCGCGTGCCCGGTTGCGGTCATCCGGATGCCCCGGCCACTGCCCGAGGCGGTGGCCGCGTCCCAAGCGGGAGTTTGCCCGCATCCCCTATAATTCCGGGTTGTTCGCCCATTCCCCCGCAGCACTTCGGGCCGGTTCAGGGTTGCCCGGGCACCAGTTGGTTCAAGTTGGTCCCCATTTCCAGACGGCCGGTCCCAGTCGGGCCAGCTCCAGACATTCGGCCATGAAAGCCATCGAACTCACCGACGTTCGCAAGCGCTACAGCAACCTGCAGGCGCTCAAGGGCGTCAGCTTCACCGTCGAGCGCGGCGAATTCTTCGGTCTGCTCGGTCCCAACGGTGCCGGCAAGACCACGCTGATCTCCATCCTGGCGGGCCTGAACCGCGCGGATTCCGGCCGCGTCAGTGTGCTCGGGCACGATGTCGTGTCCGACTACCGGATGGCGCGGCGTATGCTCGGCGTGGTGCCGCAGGAACTCGTGTTCGATCCCTTCTTCACCGTGCGCGAGACGCTGCGACTGCAGTCGGGCTACTTCGGCCTGACGCGCAATGACGACTGGATCGACGAGATCATGGCCAACCTGGATCTCACCAACAAGGCCGATGCCAACATGCGCCAGCTGTCCGGCGGCATGAAGCGGCGCGTGCTGGTGGCGCAGGCGTTGGTGCACCGTCCGCCGGTGATCGTCTTGGACGAACCCACCGCCGGCGTGGACGTGGAGTTGCGCCAGACCCTGTGGAAGTTCATTTCGCGGCTGAACCGGGAAGGGCACACCATCATCCTGACCACGCACTACCTGGAAGAAGCCGAAGCGCTGTGCGACCGCATCGCCATGCTGAAATTTGGCGAGGTTGTGGCGCTGGACCGCACCAGCAACCTGCTGACGCAGTTCGCAGGCCTGCAACTGGTGCTGACGTTCGCGCGCGGCACGCTGCCCGTGGCGCTGGAGCCGCTGCGCATGCCCGCCAATCCGGGCGAGCGCGCGGTGCGCCTGCGCCTGTCGGGCTACCCGGCCGTGGAGCCCATCCTGGCTGCCTGCCGCGAGGCGGGCTGTGACATCGAAGACATGGAAATCAACAAGGCCGATCTCGAAGACGTGTTCGTCCAGATCATGCGCCGCGAGGGCCACATGCCCGGCGCCTTGCCCGACCAGGACATGGAGGCCGCGGCATGAAGCAGCCTGGCGATATCGAAGTGCTGGACACCACGCGGCTTGCGCCGATGGCCGTGGGCGGGCTGGTCGGTTTCCGGACCCTGCTTTACAAGGAAGTGCTGCGCTTCTGGAAGGTCAGTTTCCAGACCGTGGCCGCGCCGGTGCTGACGGCCGTGCTGTACCTGCTGATCTTCGGCCACGTGCTGGAAGACCGCGTCAAGGTCTATGACCAGATCAGCTATACCGCATTCCTGGTACCGGGCCTGGTGATGATGAGCGTGCTGCAGAACGCCTTCGCCAACAGTTCGTCGTCGCTGATCCAGTCCAAGATCACCGGCAACCTGGTATTCGTGCTGCTGCCCCCGCTGTCGCACTGGGAGATGTTCGGCGCCTACGTGGTGGCTTCGGTGATCCGCGGCCTGACGGTTGGCCTCGGGGTGCTGCTGGTGACCGCGTGGTTCGCTAACCTGCACTTCTCCAGCGTGGGCTGGATCCTGGTGTTCGCGCTGCTCGGTGCCGGCATCCTGGGGACGCTCGGGCTGATCGCCGGTATCTGGGCCGAGAAATTCGACCAGCTGGCCGCCTTCCAGAACTTCCTGATCATGCCCGCGACATTCCTGTCGGGGGTGTTCTATTCCATCCATTCGCTGCCCGCCTTCTGGCAGGCGGTGTCCCATGCCAACCCGTTCTTCTACATGATCGACGGCTTCCGCTATGGCTTCTTCGGCGTCTCGGACGTGTCGCCGATGTTCAGCCTGGCGGTGGTCGGCGCGGCCTTCGTGCTGCTCGCGACGCTGGCGCTGCGCCTGCTGAAGTCGGGTTACAAGCTGCGTCACTGAACACGCGGCCATCCACACAGAAGAGAAGAAATCATGCTGCCTACTCCGGAACAAGTCAGGGATTACATTGCCCAAGGTTTGCCCTGCGAACACCTGGAAGTCGAGGGTGACGGCCAGCACTTCTTTGCCACCATCGTCAGCGCCGAGTTCGACGGCAAGCGGCTGATCCAGCGTCACCAGCGCGTGTACGCCGCGCTCGGCGACCGCATGCGTGCCGAGATCCATGCGCTGTCGATGAAGACGCTGACGCCGGCCGAGTGGCAGGCGGGCGCCGGCAAATAAGGGGCCGGGGCCGGCAGTTTCACCGATTCGAGCTGCGCGCTGGCGCGCGTGGCTCCCGCGATAACGACGCCGGGCGTGCTGACTCCGTCCGGCTGCAACTGACAGAACATGGACAAATTCCAGATCCAGGGCAATGGCCCGCTCAAAGGCGAGATCCGTGTTTCCGGCGCCAAGAACGCCGCGCTGCCGATCCTCTGCGCCGGCTTGCTGACGGCAGACACCGTCACCATCGACAACGTGCCGAACCTGCAGGACACGCGCACCATGCTCAAGCTGCTGCGGCAGATGGGCATGCATGCCGAGATGACGGGCGCCACCGCCACGCTGAAGGGCACCGACATCAATTCGCCCGAGGCGCCGTATGAGCTGGTGAAGACCATGCGCGCGTCGATCCTGGTGCTCGGCCCGCTGGTCGCGCGCTTCGGCGAGGCGCGCGTCTCGCTGCCCGGCGGATGCGGCATCGGCGCGCGTCCGGTGGACCAGCACATCAAGGGCCTGCAGGCCATGGGGGCCGAGATCGCGATCGAGCACGGCTTCATCCATGCCCGCGCCAGCCGCCTGAAGGGCGCGCGCGTGGTGACGGACATGATCACCGTGACCGGCACGGAAAACCTGCTGATGGCCGCGACCCTCGCCGAAGGCGAGACGGTGCTGGAAAACGCCGCGCGCGAGCCCGAGGTGACCGATCTCGCCAACCTGCTCGTCAAGATGGGCGCGAAGATCGACGGCATCGGCACCGACCGGCTGGTCGTGCAGGGCGTCGACAAGCTGCATGGCGCGCAGCACTCGGTCGTCGCCGACCGCATCGAGGCCGGCACCTTCCTGTGCGCGGCCGCGGCCACGCTGGGCGACCTGGTCCTGCGCGACATTCCGCCGCTGATCCTGGACGCCGTGCTGATCAAGCTGCGCGAGGCCGGCGCCAACGTGGAAACCGGCGATGACTGGATCCGCCTGTCGATGCCGCGCCGTGCCCAGGCCGTGAGCTTCCGCACCTCGGAGTACCCGGCTTTCCCGACCGACATGCAAGCGCAGTTCATGGCGCTGAACGCCGTGGCCGAGGGCACCGCGCGCATTACCGAGACGATCTTCGAAAACCGCTTCATGCACGTGCAGGAGCTGAACCGCCTGGGTGCCAACATCACGGCGGAAGGCAACACGGCCGTGGTGACGGGCGTGCCGCGCCTGTCCGGCGCCAACGTGATGGCGACCGACCTGCGCGCCTCGGCGAGCCTGGTGATTGCCGGCCTGGTGGCCGACGGCGACACCGTGATCGACCGCATCTATCACCTGGACCGCGGCTACGACCGCATGGAAGACAAGCTGTCGGCAGTTGGCGCCAAGATCCGCCGCATTGCCTGAGGAACCCGATGAGCCCCGCTTTCAACGCTTCGCCCAGCCAGCTCACCCTGGCGCTTTCCAAGGGCCGTATCTTCAAGGAAACACTGCCGCTGCTCGAGGCCGCCGGCATCCGTGTCACCGAGGATCCGGAGACTTCGCGCAAGCTGATCCTGCCGACCTCCGATCCGGCCGTGCGCGTGATCATCGTGCGCGCGTCCGATGTGCCGACCTACGTGCAATACGGCGCGGCCGACTTTGGCGTAGCCGGCAAGGACGTGCTGATGGAGCACGGCATGACGGGCCTGTACGCGCCGATCGACCTGAACATCGCACGCTGCCGCATGTCGGTGGCGGTGCCGGCCGGGTTTGACTACGCCAACGCCGTGCGCCAGGGCGCGCGTCTCGCGGTGGCCACCAAGTATGTGCAGACCGCGCGCGAGCATTTTGCGAAGAAGGGCGTTCACGTCGACCTGATCAAGCTGTACGGTTCGATGGAACTGGGACCGCTGGTCGGCTTGTCGGACGCCATCGTCGACCTGGTCAGCACCGGCGGCACGCTGCGCGCCAACAACCTGGTGGAAGTCGAGGAGATCGTGCAGATTTCGTCGCGCCTGCTCGTGAACCAGGCTGCGCTGAAGCTCAAGCGCGAACGCCTGACGCCGATTCTCGACGCGTTCGAGAAGGCATCGGCGGCGCTGGCCTGAGGCCGGCGCCCCAGAAAGGAATGGAGTCATGAACGCAACCGAAATGGAAAACGTGTCGATCCGCCAGCTCGACTCCGCCGAGCCGGGCTTTGCCCAGGCGCTGCGCGAGGTGCTGGCCTTCGAGGCCGCCGAGGATGAGGCCATCGACCGCGCCGTGGCGCAGATCCTGGCCGACGTGAAGGATCGCGGCGACGTCGCGGTGCTCGAGTACACGCAGCGGTTCGACCGCGTCGAGGCCGCGTCGATGGGCGCGCTGGAAGTCTCGCAAAGCGAACTCGAAGCTGCGCTCGAAGACCTGGAGCCCAAGCGCCGCGCCGCGCTGGAAGCGGCCGCCGCGCGCGTGCGCGCCTATCACGAGAAGCAGAAGATCGAGTGCGGCAGCCACAGCTGGGAGTACACCGAGGCCGACGGCACCATGCTGGGCCAGAAGGTGACGCCGCTGGACCGCGTGGGCATCTACGTGCCGGGCGGCAAGGCCGCGTATCCGTCGTCCGTGCTGATGAACGCGATTCCGGCGCGCGTGGCCGGCGTCAAGGAAATCATCATGGTCGTGCCCACGCCGGGCGGCGTGCGCAATGAGCTGGTGCTGGCCGCCGCGCAGATCGCGGGTGTGGACCGGGTGTTCACCATCGGCGGCGCGCAGGCGGTCGGCGCGCTGGCCTACGGCACGGCGACGCTGCCGCAGGTCGACAAGATCGTCGGACCGGGCAATGCGTATGTGGCCGCCGCCAAGCGCCGCGTCTTCGGCACGGTCGGCATCGACATGATCGCGGGCCCCTCGGAAATCCTGGTGATCTGCGACGGCACGACCGACCCGGACTGGGTGGCGATGGACCTGTTCTCGCAGGCCGAGCACGACGAACTCGCGCAATCGATCCTGCTGTGCCCGGACGCGGACTACATCGCGCAGGTGGAAGCCAGCATCCAGCGCCAGCTCGACAGCATGCCGCGCCGCGAAGTGATTGCGGCGTCGATCTCGGGCCGTGGCGCGCTGGTCAAGGTGCGCGACATGGATGAGGCCTGCGAGATCGCCAACGCGATTGCGCCGGAGCACCTGGAAATCTCGGCCGAGAATCCGCGCCAGTGGAGCGAGAAGATCCGCCACGCTGGCGCCATCTTCCTGGGCCGCTATACCAGCGAATCGCTTGGCGACTACTGCGCCGGCCCCAACCACGTGCTGCCGACCTCGCGCACGGCGCGCTTCTCGTCGCCGCTGGGCGTGTACGACTTCCAGAAGCGCTCGAGCCTGATCGAAGTGAGCGAGGGCGGGGCGCAGATGCTGGGCCAGATTGCCGCCGAGCTGGCGTATGGCGAAGGCCTGCAGGCCCACGCCCGCAGCGCCGAGTATCGTTTCAAGCGTAGTTGAATCCCATTGCAGCCGCGTTGGTGCGGCTGCGCAAACAAGGAGCATCCATGTCAGTCGTAGACCCTTCCCTGATCGAGCGAATCATCCGTGACGACGTGCGCGCCATGGGCGCCTACCACGTGCCGGATTCGCATGGTCTGGTGAAGCTCGACGCCATGGAGAACCCGTATCGCCTGCCGCCCGACCTGCGCGCCGAACTGGCCGCGCGGCTCGGCGAGGTGGCGCTGAACCGCTACCCGGTGCCCAGCAGCGAGGCGCTGCGCGCGAAGCTGAAGGACGTCATGCAGGTGCCGGCCGGCATGGATGTGCTGCTCGGCAACGGTTCGGATGAAATCATCAGCATGCTGGCGCTGGCCGCGGCCCGGCCCGGTGCGAAGGTGATGGCGCCCGTGCCCGGCTTCGTGATGTACGCGATGTCGGCCCAGTTCGCCGGCCTGCAGTTCGTGGGCGTGCCGCTGCGCGCGGACTTCACGCTGGACCGCGAAGCCATGCTGGCCGCCATGGCCGAACACCAGCCCGCCATCATCTACCTGGCCTATCCCAACAATCCGACCGGCAACCTGTTCGATGCCGCCGACATGGAGGCCATCGTCCGTGCCGCGCAGGGGGCGGTATGCCGCAGCCTGGTGGTCGTGGACGAGGCCTACCAGCCGTTCGCGCAGGAAAGCTGGATGCCGCGCCTGACGGAGTTCGGCAACCTGCTGGTCATGCGCACGGTGTCCAAGCTGGGCCTGGCCGGTATCCGCCTGGGCTATGTGGCTGGCGCACCACAGTGGCTGGAGCAGCTCGACAAGGTGCGCCCGCCGTACAACGTCAATGTACTGACCGAGGCGACGGCGCTGTTCGCGCTCGAGCACGTCGCCGTGCTCGATGAGCAGGCGGCGCAGCTGCGCGCCGAACGCGCGCGCGTGGCGCAGGGCATGGCTGCCCACGCCGGCGTGACCGTGTTCCCCAGTGCGGCCAATTTCCTGCTGGCACGCGTGCCGGATGCCGCACAGACGTTCGATCGACTCCTTGCCCGCAAGGTGCTGATCAAGAACGTGAGTAAAATGCACCCATTGCTGGCCAACTGTTTGCGCGTCACGGTCAGCACTCCTGAAGAAAACGCGCAGTTCCTAGAGGCATTCGCAGCGTCGCTGCAGGATTAACACCATGCGTGTTGCAGAGGTCACCCGCAATACATCGGAAACGCAAATCCGCGTTTCCCTGAACCTTGACGGCACCGGCCGCCAGAAACTGGCGTCCGGCGTGCCGTTCCTCGACCACATGCTCGACCAGATTGCCCGCCACGGCATGTTCGACCTGGAAGTCGAGGCTACCGGCGATACGCATATCGACGACCACCACACCGTGGAGGACGTCGGCATCACCCTCGGCCAGGCGGTCGCCAAGGCTATCGGTGACAAGAAGGGCATTACCCGCTACGGCCACAGCTATGTGCCGCTGGACGAGTGCCTGTCGCGCGTCGTGATCGATTTTTCCGGCCGCCCGGGCCTGGAATTCCATGTGCCATTCACCCGTGCGCGCGTGGGCAGCTTCGACGTCGACCTCACCATCGAGTTCTTCCGTGGCTTCGTCAACCATGCGGGCGTGACCCTGCATGTCGACAATCTGCGGGGCATCAATGCCCACCACCAGTGCGAGACCGTGTTCAAGGCCTTTGGCCGGGCGCTGCGCATGGCGGTGGAGCTGGACCCACGTTCGGCGAACACCATTCCATCGACCAAGGGCACGCTCTGAGCAGCTGCCGAACCGAAGGCGTGCCGGCTGGTTGCGGCGCCCGCTGACCGAACTTCGCGAAACTGGGCCGGGGCACTGGCCACCCGCAACCGATCGCAACCGATGGATACGCTCAAGTCGTTCATCTCGCTGCTGGCGCTGATCAACCCGATCGGCGCCATTCCGTTCTTCATCAGCCTGACCGGCCAGCAGTCGGAAGGGGAAAAACTGCGTACCATCAAGATCGCGTCGGTCTCGGTGGCGATCGTGGTGGCGGTATCGGCGCTGCTGGGCCAGCAGATCATCGAGTTCTTCAATATCTCGGTGGCGTCACTGCAGGTGGGTGGCGGGCTCATCATGATCATGATGGCCATGAACATGCTGAACGCCCAGACCAGCCGGACCAAGGCCACGCCGGAAGAAGAGGACGAGGCCGAGGCCAGGTCCAGCATCGCGGTGGTGCCGCTGGCGCTGCCGCTGCTGACCGGCCCGGGTTCGATCAGCACCGTGATCGTCTATGCGGGCAAGACGCAGCACTGGTACCAGTTGCTGATCCTGGTCGGCATTGGCGTGGTGCTGGGTGCGGTGGTGTACGCGGTGTTCCGCGCGGCGGATCCGATCGCCCGGGTGGTGGGGCGTACCGGCATCAATATCGGCACGCGGCTGATGGGGCTGATCCTGTCGGCGCTGGCCGTTGAATTCATTGTGGACGGGCTGAAGACATTATTGCCTGTTTTGAAATCATGACTACCATAGCAATTGTGGATTACGGCATGGGCAACCTGCGCTCGGTGGCGCAGGCCTTGCGTGCCGCGGCGCCGGAAGCGGACGTGCGCGTGGTGGATGTCCCTGAAGGCATCCGCAGCGCTGACCGCGTGGTGTTGCCGGGGCAGGGCGCCATGCCTGACTGCATGTCGGCGCTGGGCGCTTCGGGGCTGCAGGAAGCGGTGATCGAGGCGGCGGCCAGCAAGCCGATGTTCGGTGTGTGCGTTGGCGAACAGATGCTGTTTGAACATAGCCGCGAAGCCAGGCCCGGCACCGACAAGACGCCTTGCCTGGGGCTGATGCCCGGCGAGGTTATCCGCTTCGAGCTGGACGGGATGACCCAGCCGGATGGTTCCCGCTTCAAGGTGCCGCAGATGGGCTGGAACCGCGTCAGGCAGTGCCGACCCCATCCGCTGTGGGATGGCGTCCCGGACGAAAGCTGGTTTTACTTCGTGCACAGCTATTTCGTGCGCGCGCAGGACCCGGCCCATATTGCCGGCGAAACGGAATATGGGAGTGTGTTTACCAGCGCGGTAGCACGCGATAATATTTTTGCCACGCAGTTCCACCCTGAAAAAAGCGCCGCCATGGGGCTGCAGCTTTACCGGAACTTCGTGCACTGGAATCCCTGAAGATCCGATCCGAGCCAGTCAACGCTATCCAGGAATGCTTGCCTATTGACCCGGACTTTCCGGCTGTTGGCCAGTCTGGCTCTATCTCACTCACTCAACCACGCTCGTCACGATTATGTTGCTCATTCCGGCCATCGACCTGAAGGACGGTCAGTGTGTACGCCTCAAGCAAGGCGACATGGACCAGGCCACCGTCTTTTCCGAAGATCCCGCCGCCATGGCACGTCACTGGGTCAATCAGGGTGCGCGCCGCCTGCACCTGGTCGATCTCAACGGCGCATTTGTCGGCAAGCCCCGCAATGAAGCCGCCATCAGGGCCATCATCGCCGAAGTCGGCGACGAGATCCCGGTGCAGCTCGGCGGTGGCATCCGCGATCTGAATACCATCGAGCGATGGCTGGACGATGGCCTGTCGTACGTCATCATCGGCACCGCCGCGGTGAAGAACCCTGGCTTCCTGAAGGACGCCTGCTCGGCCTTCGGCGGCCACATCATCGTCGGCCTCGACGCCAAGGACGGCAAGGTCGCCACTGACGGCTGGAGCAAGCTGACCGGCCACGAAGTGGCGGATCTTGCCCGCAAGTACGAAGACTATGGCGTGGAAGCCATTATCTATACCGACATCGGCCGTGACGGCATGCTGCAGGGAATCAATATCGACGCTACCGTGAAGCTGGCGCAGTCGATGTCGATCCCGGTGATCGCCAGCGGCGGGCTGTCCAACCTGACCGATATCGACAACCTGTGCGCCGTGGAGAACGACGGCGTGGAAGGCGTCATCTGCGGCCGTGCCATCTATTCCGGCGATCTCAATTTTGCCGACGCGCAGGCGCGCGCGGACAAGCTGAGCACCGGGGAATAAGCCAATGCGCCCTGCGGGGCGCCGCCGCCGCCGGGCCATGACCGGGTCCGCGGCGGACAAGGAATCTCATGCTAGCCAAACGTATCATCCCCTGCCTCGATGTGACGAACGGGCGGGTGGTCAAGGGCGTCAACTTCGTCGAGCTGCGCGATGCGGGCGACCCCGTGGAAATCGCGCGCCGCTATGACGAGCAGGGCGCCGATGAAATCACTTTCCTTGACATCACCGCGACCAGCGACGGGCGCGACCTGATCCTCCATATCATCGAGGCGGTGGCTTCGCAGGTCTTTATCCCGCTTACCGTTGGCGGCGGCGTGCGCGCCGTGGAAGACGTGCGGCGCCTGCTCAACGCCGGGGCCGACAAGATCAGCGTCAATTCGTCGGCCATCGCCAATCCGCAACTGGTGTCGGATGCGACCGGCAAGTACGGCTCGCAGTGCATTGTGGTGGCCATCGACGCCAAGCGCAGCTCGGCGCCGGGTGAGCCGCCGCGCTGGGAAGTCTTCACGCACGGCGGGCGCAAGGCCACGGGGCTGGATGCGGTGGCGTGGGCGAAGGAAATGGCCGCGCGCGGCGCCGGCGAGATCCTGCTGACCAGCATGGACCGCGACGGCACCAGGAGCGGCTTCGACCTGGAGCTGACGCGCGCCGTGAGCGACGCGGTGCCGGTTCCCGTGATTGCCTCGGGCGGAGTCGGCGGCCTGCAGGACCTGGCCGACGGCATCCGGCTCGGGCACGCCGATGCGGTGCTGGCCGCCAGCATCTTCCACTACGGCCAGCATACGGTTGGCGAGGCAAAGGCATTCATGGCCCGCGAGGGCATCCCCGTGCGGATCTGATCATGGCAAAGAAATGGCTCAACAAGGTCAAGTGGGACGATAACGGCCTGGTGCCGGTGATCGTCCAGGAAGTCGGCACCAATGACGTGCTGATGTTCGCGTTCATGAACCGCGATGCGCTGCAGAAGACGGCCGAACTCGGCGAGGCCGTGTTCTGGTCGCGCTCGCGCAAGCGCTTGTGGCACAAGGGCGAGGAGTCCGGCCACGTGCAGAAGGTGCACGAGATGCGCCTGGACTGCGACGAGGACGTGGTGCTGCTGAAGGTCACGCAGGTCGACAACATCGCCTGCCATACCGGCCGGCATTCTTGCTTTTTCCAGAAGTTCGAAGGCGATGCCGAGACCGGCGACTGGCAGACCGTTGAGCCGGTGCTCAAGGATCCTTCCCAAATCTACAACGCAAAGTCATGACCGAATCCCACTCCGCCGGTGCCGATGTACTGGCACGCCTCGCCGCGGTGCTGGAATCGCGCAAGCCGGAAAACGGCGGTGACCCCGAGAAATCGTACGTCGCGCGGCTGTTCCGCAAGGGCGACGATGCCATCCTCAAGAAGATCGGCGAGGAAGCCACCGAGACCGTGATGGCTGCCAAGGACGCGCGCGCGGCCGGCAAGTCCGGCGCCGACGCGGACAAAGTCGTCTACGAAGTGGCGGACCTGTGGTTCCATACCATGGTGCTGCTGGCCAACTTCGGCCTGGGGCCGGCGGATGTCGTCAACGAGCTGGCGCGCCGGGAAGGGCTGTCCGGCCTTGAGGAAAAAGCCAGTCGCAAGGAACAGGGCTGACGGCTGGCGCCGATCCGCCGGCGACTGGAATCGGGAGGGCGAGCATGGCGAACGACTACACGGGGCAGGTCACCATCAGCGACAGCGAACGGCTCGGCAGCCTGCGCAAGCTGATGCACATTCTTTATGCGCTGTATGCCATTTTCTGGCTGACCGGCGGCGTAACGGCGCTGATTGCCATCATCGTTGACTACGTCAAGCGCGACGATGCGCGCGGCACGCTGTATGCATCGCACTTCGCGTGGCAAATCCGCTCGTTCTGGTGGTCAGTGGCCTGGGCGGTGCTCGGCGGGGTGTTTTTCGTCAGCGTGGTGCTGATTCCGCTGGCCTTCGCGGTGTGGGCGGTGCTGTCCCTGTGGATGCTGTATCGTATCGTCAAGGGCTGGCTCTACCTTAATGACAGCAAGCCGATGTATGCGGAGCAGGGCATTTAGCGCTCAGGTATGCCGCGACGCTGGCGTGCGCCCGACATCGCAACGAAAACTTCATGAATTCCCAGGATAATTGCATCTTCTGCAAGATTGTGGCCGGCCAGATTCCGTCGCGGAAAGTTTATGAAGACGATGACATCATGGCCTTCCACGATATCCACCCCAAGGCCCCGGTACACTTCCTGCTGATTCCCAAGTCACATATCGACTCGCTGGCGGAGTGTGGTCCGGCCGAAGGAGAGGTGCTTGCTAGAATGATGCTGAAGGTGCCCGAACTGGCGCGCGCGGCAGGGTGCGGCAACGGCTTTCGGACGGTGATCAACACCGGTCCGGATGGCGGCCAGGAGGTCTACCACCTGCATTTACATGTGCTTGGTGGGCCCCGCAACCAGTGGAAGGTGCCGCTGCCCTGAGCGGGCAGACGAAGCATGAGGAGCCGGACCGCGTGCGCGGGCCGGACGCTGCGCCGGCAACCGTCGCCCGGCGCAGCCAAATTCGGACGGAACAACGGGTCCGGGCGGCAACAGGTAACGCCCGCGGCTTCATCAGGAGCAAGAAATGGGTTCGTTTAGCATCTGGCATTGGCTGATCGTTCTGGTGATCGTCATGCTCGTTTTCGGTACCAAGAAGCTGCGCAATATCGGCCAGGACCTGGGCGGTGCGGTCAAGGGCTTCAAGGACGGCATGAAGGAAGGCGGTGACGACAAGCCGGCAGAGGCCAAGGAACTGCGCGACTCCACCACGATCGATGTGGAAGCCAAGGAAAAGAGCCGCCAGCAGTAAGCCTGGCATTGCCGCTCTTTCACTTTTCGCCCTGTCTCCGCACCGAGTGGTTGCACGACCGATGATCCTCGCCCTGGCAGTAATCCGCCCGACGCCCGCATGATCGACCTTGGCATTTCGAAGCTGGCGCTGATCGGCGCCGTGGCGCTGATCGTGATCGGCCCCGAACGCCTGCCACGCGTGGCGCGCACCGTGGGCGCGCTGGTCGGGCGCGCGCAGCGCTATATCAATGACGTCAAGGCTGAAGTCAGCCGCGAGGTGGAGCTCGAGGAACTGCGCAAGATGCGCACGGAATTCGAGGATGCCGCGCGCGACGTCGAGCGCACGATCCACAAGGAGGTCAGCGAGCAGACGCAGGCGCTGAACGAAGCGCTGGGCGGTATCGACGGGTCTGCCCAAGCGGGCAGTGACGCTTCGAACTTCTCGCCGACCTGGGACTCGGCTCACAAGTCGCACAACGGCCGCAAGAGCTGGAGGGTCAAGCAGGGGGCGCGCCCGCTCTGGTTCAAGCGACAGCACAACGTCCGCGTCTGGGTCCAGTCCGGCGCTGCGCGCGTCAAACGACACCGCCCGGCTGCCGGGCGGGCCCGATCCTTCTTCGAATGAGCCTGGCCGCGCGGCAGCACGCTTGCTGCCCGCGCCATCGGCAATGCCTGCCGCGCAAGCGGTATCACCGAAATCCAAATGCCAGCCGCCACGGCTGAGCGGTCCACGCCATGAGCGACAACCGGTCCAACGATCCCCAAGACGAATCGCAGCAGGAAACCTTCATTTCCCACCTGGTCGAGCTGCGCGAACGCCTGGTCAAGGCGGTGGCCGGCATCATCCTCGTCTTCGTGGGACTGGTGTACTGGGCTCCGGTCATCTTCAACCTGTTCGCGCGCCCGCTGATGGAGTCGCTGCCCAAGGGCGGCAAGATGATCGTGACCGATGTCACCGGCTCCTTCTTCGTGCCGATGAAGGTGACGCTGCTGGTCGCCTTCCTGATCGCCTTGCCGTGGGTGCTGTACCAGATCTGGCAATTTGTCGCGCCGGGCCTGTACCAGCACGAGAAGCGGCTGATCCTGCCGCTCGTCAGCAGCAGCTACGTGCTGTTCCTGTGCGGCGTGGCGTTTGCGTACTTCCTGGTCTTCCCGACCGTCTTCCACTTCATGGCGCACTACAACGCGCCGCTCGGTGCGGACATGTCGACGGATATCGACAAGTATCTGAGCTTTGCCATGACCATGTTCCTCGCGTTCGGCATCACCTTCGAGGTACCGGTGGTCGTGATCGTATTGGTTCGCTTTGGCGTCGTGGAGCTTGAAAAGCTCAAGCAAGTCCGTCCCTATGTGATCGTGGGGGCCTTCATCATTGCGGCCGTCGTCACGCCGCCGGATGTGCTTTCACAACTGCTTCTTGCCGTCCCCCTGATCGCGCTATACGAACTCGGGCTGCTGATGGCGCGCTTTGTAGGACGGCCCGAGGCGGACACTGATGCGGCGGGAGAAACACAGGCCGATTGAGTCTGCAGGACAGCGGAAGCGGCAATTTCGCACCAAAATGGGGAATTCTTTCCCCATTTCTGTTGTTCGATCACAACAAAAAGCATCCGTATACGCGGTTTACGCCGAAAAAGCCTTCTGACGGCCGGGGACGCTGGCCCATAATACGCAGCAGACGTGAAAGTTAATGCGTCGCCCAAGCACTTGGGCAACCAAGATTTCCCAATCAGTTGACAAGGAAAGTGTCGATATGAAGATGAAACTGTTTGCTGCTGCCGTCGCCGCCCTGGCTGCTGGTGGCGCGTATGCCCAGTCGAGCGTAACCCTGTACGGTGTTGTTGACGCTGGTATCGAATATCAGAACAACCAGCCCGCTAACCTGTCCCAAGGCGTGGGCTCCGGCCACAGCGTGACCCGTCTGATCTCGGGCGGCCAGTCGGGCAGCCGTTGGGGCCTGCGTGGCGTGGAAGACCTGGGCGGCGGCCTGAAGGGTCTGTTCGTGCTGGAAAGCGGTTTCACCGTTGACGACGGCAAGATGGGCAACGACAGCCGTCTGTTCGGTCGTCAGGCCTACGTCGGTGTCGGCAGCCAGTACGGCCAGCTGACTCTGGGTCGTCACCAGACCCCGTTCTATGACTTCGGTCTGCAGTTCGACCCGATGGCCATTTCGTCGAACTACTCGATCACCGCTCAGGATGGCGCTTTCTCGAGCCGTGCTGACAACTCGATCAAGTACATCGGTACCTTCGGTGGCCTGACCGCAAACGCGCTGTACAGCTTCGGCTCGAACACCGGCGGCGCTGCTGGCGTCTTCCAGGGTAACCAGGGTGAAGTTCCGGGCACGTGGAAAATTGGCCGCGAGTACAGCCTGGGCCTGACCTACGCTGGTGGTCCGTTCTCCGTGGGCGCCGTCTATGACGAAACCAACCTGGGCTTCACCGCCAATCCGGACGCCGTGGTTCGCCGCGCTTCGCTGGCTGGTACGTACGCCTTCGGTCCGGCCAAGCTGTTCGCCGGCTATCGTTGGGCCAAGGGTGTTGACCTGGGCACGATCCCGTTCCTGGGCCTGAGCGCACAAGCTCTGACTGGTGCCAAGGCTTCGTCGAACCTGTACTGGCTGGGTGCTGGTTACCAAGTGACGCCGGCATTCTCGCTGACGGGCGCCGCTTACTACCAAGACTTCCGCGGCAACAAGGCTGATCCGTGGCTGTTCGTTGCCACGGCTGACTACGCTCTGTCGAAGCGCACCGACGCTTACCTGAGCCTGGCCTACGCCTACAACCGCAACAACTCGAATCTGGGTGTTAGCGGCTTCGGCAAGACCAACGTTGACGCGACCGGCAAGGGTGACAGCCAGTTCGGCGCTACCGTCGGTATCCGCCACAAGTTCTAATCTGACGCGGGCCTAGGCCCGCTGTAGATTGACTTGAAAAACGCCGGCATCTGAAAGGATGCCGGCGTTTTGTTTTGTCGTCCGCGCGCCAGTGACGGCAGTCGTGGGTGGCACGGCCAGGGTGCGAACGACACGTCCGATTTGCACGCGGGTACTGGGGGACGGTGCCAGACGTCGCGCGGGGTGGATGCTTCGCGCAAGCTGCGGTATATCGGGCGCCTGGACAATAGGTGTGAGCGTTTCCATAGATACGGCGCCAGCCGTCTGGTTGCCTGTCCAAGCGGGCGATGGGGAAGGCCGAGGCGAAGAGGGGATCATCCTGCAACGCCGGCGAAGCGCCAGGCAACAAAAAACCCCGCCGTTCAAGGGGCGGGGTTCCGGGGGAGCAATCAGCATGCAGTGACGCTGCTATTCCTCTTCATCTAACGGCAGCGCACGCCGCGGAGGCGGAGGCCGCTTGCCGATGGTCACCGTCAGCTCGGTCGGCTTGCCGCGCCGAATCACCTTCATTTTGGCGTCCGCGCCGGGCTTAAGCTGGGCAATCGCGTTAAGCAGCGCCGTGGTATCCGTGATGGACTGGCCATCGACGGACGTCAGCACGTCGCCGGGCTTCACGCCTGCCTTGTCGGCCGGGCCGCCTTGCACCACGGCCGCGATCAGTGCGCCTTCCTTGGCCTCCAGCCCGAACGATTCAGCGATCTCCGGTGTCATGTCCTGCGGCTCCACGCCGATCCAGCCGCGTGTCACGCTGCCGGTCGAAATGATCGATTCCATCACCTGCTTGGCCGTCGATACCGGAATCGCGAAGCCGATGCCGAGCGACCCGCCCGAGCGCGAATAGATCGCCGTGTTGATGCCCAGCAGGTTGCCCTGCGCGTCGACAAGCGCGCCGCCGGAATTGCCGGGGTTGATGGCGGCATCCGTCTGGATGAAGTTCTCGAACGTATTGATCCCCAGGTGGCTGCGGCCCAGCGCCGAGACGATACCCATCGTCACGGTCTGGCCGACGCCGAACGGGTTGCCGATCGCCAGCACCACGTCGCCGACCTTGACGTTCTCCAGCCGGCCCAGCGTGATGGCCGGCAGTTCCTTCAGCGAGATCTTCAGTACCGCCAGGTCCGTCTCGGGGTCCGAGCCCACCACCTTGGCGTTGGCTTTGCGGCCGTCGGTCAGCGCCACCTCGATTTCATCGGCGCCGTCGACCACGTGGTGGTTGGTTAGAATGTAACCCTCGGCACTGACAATGACGCCCGATCCCAGGCTGGACACCGGCTCCTGGCGCTCCGGCAGGCGGTCGCCGAAGAAGAAGCGGAACCACGGATCCTCGGCCTGCGGGTGGGGCGAGCGCCGGGTGCCGTTCTTGCTGGTAAAAATATTCACCACGGCAGGCATCGCCAGCCGCGCAGCTTCGCTATAAGACCCTTCCGCGGCAGCGCCGGTCACATTGGGCACGACTTCCTTCAGCGCCACGATAGGCGACCCTGACTGCACCGCGACACGCCCCCTCTGAAGCCACTCGGGCTTGAGCGTGGCGACGACGAACCAGACTGCCAGCACGACGGTGACAGCCTGCGCAAAGAACAGCCAAAAGCGCCGCAACATATTGGAGTTTGAGCAAAAAATGAAGACTAAAGAGCTGGAATTGTACTTGAACGACCTGTTGGAGGTTTCCCGCTACAAGGACTATTGTCCCAATGGTCTGCAAGTGCAAGGCAACGCCGAAGTCACACATATCGTAACGGGGGTGACGGCCAGCCTGGCTCTGGTCGAGGCGGCCATCGAAGCCGGCGCGCAGGCCATCCTGGTGCACCACGGTTACTTCTGGAAAAACGAGGATGCGCGCGTGGTTGGCCAGAAGCATGCACGCCTCAAACGGCTGCTGGCGGCAGACGTCAACCTGTTCGCCTATCACCTGCCGCTCGATAACCATCCGGAATTCGGCAACAACGCCCAGCTTGCACTGCAGCTAGGCTTCACCCCGACGGGCCGCTTCAGCGACGATCAGCTCGGCTGGACCGGCACGCTGCCTGCGCCGATGCCGCTGCAGGCATTCGCCGCGCACGTGGGCGGCGTGCTCGGTCGTGAGCCGCTCGCAATCGGCGACCCCGACCAGATGATCCGCACGGTAGGGTGGTGCACCGGCGGTGCGCAAGGCTATTTCGATGCTGCCGTCGCAGCGGGCGTCGATGCCTATCTGAGCGGCGAAGTTTCCGAGCAGACCACGCACCTCGCACGCGAAAGCGGCGTGGCCTATCTCGCGGCCGGGCACCATGCCACCGAGCGCTACGGCATTCGCTCGCTCGGCGAGCATGTGGCGCAGCGCTTCGGCCTGCACCACACCTTCATCGACATTCCCAATCCTGTTTGACGCGTATCAATAAAAACGGCCCCCACTGGGGCCGTTGTCTTGTCAGAATCCTGAACTTGCCGAATCAAGGCTGGCGGGCTTTCAGGCTGTCGCGGATTTCACGCAGCAGGGCGATATCCTCGGGCGTCGGCGGCGGTTCCGCCGGGGCTGCCGGCGCTTCCGCGCGCATCTTATTGAATGCCCGCACCATCAGGAAAATGATGAAGGCCAGAATCACGAAGTTGACCACAATGGTCAGGAAATTGCCGTAAGCAAACACCGGCACGCCCGCTTTCTTCAATGCGTCCAGCGTCATCGTCGTGCCTGCCGGTGGCTCCGCCAGCGTAATGAACATATTGGAAAAATCCAGCTTGCCAACGATTCGCCCGATCACCGGCATGATCAGGTCATTGACGACCGAATCCACGATTTTCCCGAATGCAGCACCAATGATCACACCGACCGCAAGGTCGATCACGTTGCCGCGCATTGCGAAGGTCTTGAACTCCGACATCATGCTCATGGGGCTTTCTCCTTCTTGTTTGCTAGCAATGAACGCCTTCAAGGCCAGAAGCCTGCCGCATCAATGCGCGGAAATCAAGTTTGCACACGGCTATCAGCGCGTTCGACCGATAATCGTACATTCCCATCGGGTTTTTCGCCTATCTCGCGCGGAGGTGCCTCATGTACAATTTATGGTTGACGCAAAATCTAAATTGACTTCCCCTGGGGTTTGGAATGAGTGACCAGCAAGACGTGAAGAGCGTGGATAAAGGTCGCCGCAATTGGTTGATCGCGACATCCGTCGCTGGCGGCGTCGGAGGCGTGGCAGTAGCGGTTCCTTTCGTCAGTACCTTTGCACCATCCGAGAAGGCCAAGGCGGCCGGCGCGCCAGTGGAAGCCGATATCGGCGCCCTCAAGCCCGGCGAGATGATGACGGTCGAATGGCGCGGCAAGCCGGTCTGGATCCTGCGCCGCACCGACGAGATGCTGGCCTCGCTCAAGAAGACCGACGGCGAAGTCGCCGACCCCAACTCCGACGTTCCCTTCACCATGAAGACGCCGGAGTACTGCAAGAACGAAACCCGCTCCCGCGCGGAACACAAGGACCTCCTGGTCGTCGTGGGCATTTGCTCCCACCTTGGCTGCTCGCCTTCGGGCCCCTTCGTTGCCGGCTCCAATCCCCAGCTCGGCACTGATCCCGGTTTTCTCTGCCCCTGCCACGGCTCCACCTTCGACCTGGCTGGCCGCGTCTTCAAGAACAAACCGGCCCCACAGAATCTCGATGTTCCCCCATACCAGTTCCTGACCGACACCAAGATCGTGATCGGCAAGGATGAAAAAGGAGAAGCTTGATCATGGCGGCCGATAAGCAAGTCAAGACAACCGGTCTGCTGGGCTGGATCGACGCCCGCTTCCCCGCCACGCAACTGTGGGAAGACCATCTCTCCAAGTACTACGCGCCGAAGAACTTCAACTTCTGGTATTTCTTCGGCTCGCTGGCGCTGCTGGTGCTGGTGATCCAGATCGTCACCGGCATCTTCCTGGTGATGAACTACAAGCCGGACGGTACACTCAACGCCGCCGGCATTCCCGTCGCCTTCGCCAGCGTGGAATACATCATGCGCGAAGTGCCGTGGGGCTGGCTGATCCGCTACATGCACTCCACCGGCGCTTCGGCGTTCTTCGTGGTGGTGTACCTGCATATGTTCCGCGGGCTGCTGTACGGCTCGTACCGCAAGCCGCGCGAGCTGGTCTGGATCTTTGGCTGCCTGATCTTCCTGTGCCTGATGGCCGAAGCCTTCATGGGCTACCTGCTGCCTTGGGGCCAGATGTCGTACTGGGGCGCCCAGGTGATCGTGAACCTGTTCTCGGCCATCCCCGTGATCGGCCAGGACTTGTCGCTGTTCATCCGCGGCGACTACGTGGTGAGCGATGCCACGCTGAACCGCTTCTTCTCGTTCCACGTCATTGCCGTGCCGCTGGTGCTGCTGGCGCTGGTGGTCGCGCACATCATCGCGCTGCACGAAGTGGGCTCCAACAACCCGGACGGCGTCGAGATCAAGGCCAAGAAGGACGCGAACGGCGTGCCCCTCGATGGCATCCCGTTCCACCCCTACTACTCGGTGCACGACACGCTGGGTGTTGCCGGCTTCCTGGTGATCTTCTCGGCCGTGATCTTCTTCTTCCCGGAAGTGGGCGGCTATTTCCTGGAAGCCAACAACTTCTTCCAGGCTGACCCGCTCAAGACCCCGCCGCACATCGCGCCGGTGTGGTACTTCACGCCGTTCTACTCGATGCTGCGTGCCACCACGTCGAACTTCCTGCCGATCCTGTGGGTGTTCTTCGCACTGGTGCTGGGCATGCTGTTCGTGCGCAGCAAGAGCGCGGGCATCAAGGCCGCGTCCGTGGCCATCGCCGTGATCCTGGCCGTGGGCTTCTACTTCATCGACGCCAAGTTCTGGGGCGTGCTGGTGATGGGTGGCTCGGTGATCGTGCTGTTCTTCATGCCGTGGCTCGACTGCTCGCCGGTCAAGTCCATCCGCTATCGTCCCGCTTTCCACAAGACGATCCTGATCGTCTTCGTGGTGGTGTTCCTGGTCCTCGGCTACCTCGGCGTGCAACCGCCGTCGCCGGTGGGCGAGAAGGTGTCGCAGCTCGGCACGCTGCTGTATTTCGCCTTCTTCCTGACCATGCCGCTGTGGAGCCGCGCCGGCGAGTTCAAGCCGGTGCCGGAGCGCGTCACGTTCCATCCGCACTGAGCGAACGCGCGAACCCGACAAGAGGACAAGGACACACGATGAAAAAGCTGCTTTCCATCATTGCGCTGGCAGGCGCCTGCTTTGCCGCCGCGCCCGTCATGGCCAGCGAAGGGGGCTATCCCCTGGAGCCGGCACCGGTGAACACCGCCGACCTGTCGTCGCTGCAGCGTGGCGCCAAGCTGTTCGTCAACTACTGCCTGAACTGCCACGGCGCATCGATGATGCGCTACAACCGGCTCAAGGACATCGGCCTGACCGATGACCAGATCCGCGACAACCTGCTGTTCACGGCGGACAAGGTGGGCGAGACCATGACCATCGCCATGCAGCCGAAGGAAGCCAAGGCCTTCTTCGGCGCGCAACCGCCGGACCTGTCGGTCATCGCCCGCGCCCGCGGCGACGACTGGCTCTACACCTACCTGCGCACCTTCTACCGCGACGACGGCCGCGCCACCGGCTGGAACAACCTGGTGTTCCCGAGCGTCGGCATGCCGCACGTGCTGTGGGAGCTGCAGGGCCAGCGCGCCGCCAAGTTCTCCGAAGTGGAAGAGCATGGCGAGAAGGTCCACAAGTTCGCCGGTTTCGAGCAACTGAGCCCGGGCAAGATGAGCAAGGTCGAGTACGACCAGGCCACCGCGGACCTGGTCGGCTTCCTGGACTGGATGGCCGAGCCCGCGCAGAACCACCGCAAGCGCCTGGGCGTCTGGGTGCTGCTGTTCCTGGGCATGTTCACCGTCTTCGCCTGGCGCCTGAACGCCGCCTTCTGGAAGGACGTGAAGTAAGGTCTCAGGCCGGCCCGGCATGAGCGCAGGGGCCAGAGCGGAAGTTGCAGTCGCAGCACCGCTCTGGCCCCTTTTCTATTGGAGCCGCCGTAAATGGTGCTCTAAAAGTGCTGCATTTATAACTTATTTGCAATTCGATGCCCGGTTTTGGCAGAATGTCTGACCCTACTGTCCGACCCAGCATCGGCTAAGCCCAAGGAATCCAACCATGATGGTGTTGTATTCGGGTACGACTTGCCCGTTTTCCCAACGTTGCCGCCTCGTCCTGTTCGAAAAAGGCATGGACTTCGAGATCCGCGACGTTGACCTGTTCAACAAGCCCGAAGACATTTCGGTCATGAATCCCTATGGCCAGGTGCCCATCCTGGTCGAGCGGGACCTCATCCTGTACGAGTCGAACATCATCAACGAGTACATCGACGAGCGCTTCCCGCACCCGCAGCTGATGCCGGCCGATCCGGTCCAACGTGCGCGCGCGCGCCTGTTCCTGTTCAACTTCGAAAAGGAACTGTTCACCCACGTCTACGTGCTCGAGAACGAAAAGGGCAAGGCCGCGGAAAAGAATCACGAGCGTGCCCGTGCCGCGATCCGCGACCGCCTGACCCAGCTCGCGCCGATCTTCGTCAAGAACAAGTACATGCTCGGCGAAGAGTTCTCGATGCTCGACGTGGCCATCGCTCCGCTGCTGTGGCGCCTGGACCATTACGGCATCGAGCTGTCGAAGAATGCCGCGCCGCTGCTCAAGTACGCCGAGCGTATTTTCAGCCGTCCGGCCTATATCGAAGCGCTGACCCCGTCGGAAAAGGTCATGCGCCGCTAAGCCTGGCGGGCCCGATGCTTGCATCGGGCCTGTTGCCGGCGCCATGAAGAAGCACCATGCCTGAAACCTCCACCAAGCCTTACCTGATCCGCGCCATCTACGAATGGTGCACGGACAACGGCTTCACGCCGTATATCGCCGTCTTTGTCGACGCGAATACCAGCGTGCCGCGCGAATTCGTCAAGAACAACGAGATCGTGCTCAACGTGAGCTTTGACGCCACCAGCGGCCTGGATATGGGCAACGAGTGGATCACGTTCAGCGCGCGCTTTGGCGGCATCTCGCGCAAGATCGACGTGCCCGTGGAAAACGTGCTCGCCATCTACGCACGTGAAAACGGGCAGGGCATGGCATTCCCGGTCGAGCGCAGCGTGCCGGAAACCCAGGCCGCGACCGAACGCGAAAACAACCCGCCGCCCAAGCTGGCTCCGGTGGAGTCCGAGACCACCGTCAGCGCCGAGCAAGGCACTCCGGACGACGACGAAACCCCGCCGCCCGTGCCGCGCATCGGTGGCAAGAAGCCGTCGCTGAAGGTAGTGAAGTAAGTCATTCGCAATGCACCAAAGCGGACCGCAATGCAGTAGAATCGCGGTCTGCATCAGATATGCCGGCTTAGCTCATCAGGTAGAGCAGTTGATTTGTAATCATCAGGTGGCGGGTTCGAGTCCTGCAGCCGGCACCAATTAAAAAAAGGGGTTGCGCGTAAATCGCGCAACCCCTTTTTTGTTTCTCTTGCGCCGCATGTCATACCGGGGGCCTCGGACGCGCGCGGTGCCGGCCGCTCGAGTATGCCGACTTCAATCCAGCGTCATATGCGAGGCCCGAATGACCTCTCCCCAGCGGTCGCGCTCGCTGGCGACGAAGGCGGCGAATTTTTCCGGTGACTGGCCGCCGGGAATGCCGCCCATCTGCCGGATCTGCTCCTGCAGGTCGGGGTCACGCATGACAGCCGCGAGCTGCCGTTCCAGATCGGAGACGACACCCTGTGGTGTTTTCGCCGAGACGAAGATGCCGATCCAGGCCGTCGACAGGAAATTGTCGAACCCCGCCTGCTCCATGGTCGGAACCTCGGGGAGGCTCGGCATGCGCTGTCTGGCCGTCACGGCAAGCGCGCGCAGCTTGCCGGCGCGGATGTAGGGCAGCGCCTGCGTCAGGTTGTCAAACTGGAACGAAGTCTCCTCGGCCAGCAATGCCGTGGTGGCAGGCGTGGACCCCTTGTATGGCACGTGGATGGCATCGGTCCCCGTGCGAAGCTTGAAGAGTTCACCGACCAGGTGGCTGGTCTGCCCGATGCCCGCCGAACCAAAAGACAGCTTGCCGGGTTGTTGCTTCAGTTGCGCAACCAGGTCCGCCACGCTCCTGACCGGCGAGCGGGCATTGACCACCAGCACATTGGGAAAGGCAATGATGTCCGTGACAGCCGTCAGATCGGACGGTTGGTACGTGAGTCGCTTGTAGGCGCTGTAGTTGATTGCCTGCGGGCCGACATTGCCCGCCAGGAGGGTATAGCCGTCAGCCGGGGCCCGTAGGGCGGCCTGCGTGCCGATGATGCCGCCGCTGCCCGGGCGATTGTCTACGACGACCGGCTGACCGACACGCGCGCTCAGCTTCTGTGCCAGCAGCCGGATCGGAATGTCGATGGTGCCGCCAGCTGCGCCTGGCACGACGATGGTGATGGGCCGCGCGGGCCAGGCCACCTGTGCATGCGTGATTGAGGGAAGTGCCAGTGCCATCAGGGTAAGGGCGGTTGCCATCACGACGGAACGTTTCGCCCGGTAGAACGCTTGCATACCTCTTGCCTCCTCTTTGTGTGCTTCGTGGACCTGCAAGATCAGACTGCGTCAGGGGCGCGCTTCCTCCGTGGCCGCCGCGAAGCGGCCCAGGTGCGCGGCAGCGTTGCCGAGCAACAGATCGTTGCCCATCAGCCGCTTGCTGTAATGGCTGATCGGCGTCTCGTCCTGCAGGCCGACCGCGCCATGCAGTTGCAGAACGTCGAGCGCGATCGCGCGGCCGGCCATGCCCACCGTGTACTTCGCGGCGCTGACGCGGCACTTGCGTTCGGCGGGTGATGCCGTCTGCCAGCCGGCGAGGGTTCGCCTCACCAGGTGTCGCGCGCCATGCCAGGCGCGGTAATGGTCGACCACGCGATGCTGCAAGACTTGCTGTTCTGCCAGCGTGCGGCCGAACTGCTTGCGGGTACGCAGGTATTCGACCGTGATGCCGAGCGCTTGCCGCATGGCGCCGATGCTTTCCGCGCAAAGCGCCAGCGTGGCAAATGACAGGGCACTCTCAAGAGCGACGGCAACCGTTGCGCCGCCGGCGAGCAAGGCAGAGGGCGGCAGCGTGACCGCGTCGAGCCGCAGGCTGGCGGCGCCGCGTCCATCGTGCAGCTGGTATGCCTGTGTGGCGACGCCAGCCACATCGGCCGGTACATCGAACAGGGCCGCGCTGCCATCTTCGCGCAGCGCGGCCACGATGAAGCGATGGGCCTGGGCGCCACCCATGACCAGCGGATAGATGCCGCCAAGCCGCCAGTCATCGCCCGCCTGATGTGCGGCGACTTTCGGACGCCAGCTCCGGCCGGGACCGGAATCATCGCCACAGGCCAGCGCGCACAAGGCATCGCCACTTGCGACTGCTGCCAGCAGCGTGTCGCGCGCCGCGCTGGCGGGCATGGCAAGCAGTGCCTGCACCACCAGGACTGCATTCCACGGCAGGGGCTCCAGCACCAGCGCTTCGCCCAGCGTTTCGACAAGTGGCAGCAGGTCTTCCATCGATTGACCGAGGCCGCCGGCACTTTCCGGGATGGCCAGGTTGACGAGGCCGAGTTCGCAGAGCCCCGTCCATGCCTCCTGGTCGAAGCCGCCTTGCGCACCGACGATCCGCTGGCGGCGGTCGAAGGTGTAATGCTTGCCCAGCCAGCGCCGGACCGTGTCGACCATCATGGCCTGCTGTTCGCTCAGATGGTCGTTGCGTGGACGATCGATCTCGGTCTGCCCGGCGAAGATTGCCTTGGCGATGATCTGCTTCTGAATCTCCGAGGAACCGCCCGCCAGGGAACTGCCCCGATAGCGCCACATATGCAAGGCCAGATTTGCCGCATGCTCCGCGGTGCCGGACAAACTGCCTGGCTGCCCGTCGAGCGCTTCGGGATGGAACCGCAGCGACTCGGTGCCATGCGCATCGGTCTGGAACAAGTGAAGGTCCTGCAGCAGCTGGATGCCCTCAAGCTTCAGCAGTGAAGCTTCCAGGTCGGGGCTGCCACCCTCTGCAGCCATCCGAACGGCAGGCCACCAGGCGGCTTCCAGGGTGCGCGTGCGGATGTCCAGCTCAGCGTGGCGGCGCGCAAGCAGTGCATGTTCAACGCGCAGCGCGGGAGAGTGATCGATCTGGCGTGCCCTGACCAGTCTTGCGGCACTGGCGAGTTCTGCCTTGCATTCGGCCATGCGTGCCACGAACAGGCGTTCGATGACCAGCAGTCCCTTGGCGATCGCCCACCCGTTGTCGACCGGGCCGACCAGGTTCTCGGCTGGCACCCGCACATCGTCAAAGAAGATCTGGACGTGGAAGTGCGAGCCGTTGATATAGCGGATCGGCCGTACGGTTACCCCGGGTGAGCGCAGGTCGACGAGCAGTACCGAGATCCCATCCTGCTTGCGTGTCGCGCGCGGATCCGTGCGAACCAGAACGAGGGCCCAGTTGGCCCAATGCCCGAGGCTTTGCCAGATCTTTGTGCCATTGACGCACCACATGCCATCGTCCAGCCGCGCCGTGGTGCGCAGTGCCGCGAGGTCCGATCCGGCGTCCGGCTCGGAGTATCCCTGTGCCCAGAAGTCGTCGAAAGACAGCATGCCAGGGAGGAACTTCCGGCACTGTTCCGGCGTGCCGTGCCGGATCAGCGTGGGACCGATGGTATCGATGCCGAGATTCTCGATATGCGGCGCGTCGCTGGCGGCGAGTTCCTCGCGGAAGATGGCCTGCTGCACCAGCGACCACCCCGGGCCGCCGTGCTCGCGTGGCCAACCCGGGGCAGCCCAGCCGCGAGCATGAAGGATGCGGTGCCAGCGTGCGGCCTGTTCCCGGGTGACAAGACAGTTGGCCTGCGTTGCCGCACGGATGTCGGCTGGCACCGCCTCCGCGAGGAATGCGTGGACCTCATCGCGGAACGTCTCTTCGGACACAACGGAACTGGCGTCTGATGGATGTGGCATGGCCCTTTTTCTTTCTGGTTACGTGGCATCAAATGGCCGGCTGTGCATGGTTTGCCGCGCCCCCCGTACCGTTCTGTCGTCAGCCTTGCCAGTACGGCTTGCGCTTTTCCACGAAGGCGGCGATCCCCTCCCTGGAGTCTTCCGTCGCAAAGACATTGCCAAACGATTCCACGGCCGTGGCGATCCCGCGCCGGTAGTCGCCATCATTGGCGCGCAGGAATGCCGTGCGTCCCATCCGCATCACGACCGGGGACTTCTCGCATAGCGTCTGCGCCAGCGCACGCGCTTCGCGCATGACGTCTTGCTCCGGAACGACACGGCTGACCAGTCCGAGCGACATGGCTTCGGCCGCGCCGAACGAGCGGCCCGTGAACAGCAGGTCGAACGCGCGATGGCGGCCGATGATGCGCGGCAGGTGCGTGAAATGGATGGCCGGCGTAACGCCGACATCGATCTCCGGATAGCCGAAGGTCGCGGAATCGGCGGCCACGATCATGTCGCAGTGAATCGCCAGCGTCATGCCGCCGCCGCGCGCAGTCCCGCTCACCGCGGCAATGGACGGCTTGCCGAGGTTGAACTGTGCTTCGTGCAGCCCGTTGTAGAGCTTGTCGACAAGCTGGTACGCGCGCGACGGCGTTGCACCGTGCAGCGCATCGAGCTGAAGCCCAGCGCAGAAGCGCCGCGGCACGGCGCTGCCGAGAATGACGGCACGTACGGAATCGTCCTGCGCCGCACGGCGCAAGGCGTCCAGCAGCGCGTCGATCATGCCTTCGCTCAGGGCATTGACCGGCGGGCTGTCCAGCAGGATCTCCGCGACGCGGTCGCGGACTTCATAGGTAACGGCGGACATGTCGGCTCCAGGTGTCATGCCGCGGCGCGCTGGCGCGCCGGCGGGGTGTTGGATTCAGCGCTGCCGGCAGTTGCCACGACGCCGCTCGCCTTGAGCGCGGCGATGGTGTCGGCGTCGTAGCCGGCCTGGCGCAGTACCTCCTCGGTATGCTCGCCGAGCAGTGGCGGAGCCCGGTGCGCGGCGCGGTCCTCGCCCCGGAAGCGCACGGGCAGGCCCATGTTGCGGACCGTTCCCAGCACCGGGTGCTCCGACTCGACGACCAGCCCGCGTGCCGCAAGCTGCGGATGGGCCAGGGCCTGGTCGAGCGTATGAATCGGGGCGCAGGCAACGCCCGCGTTGCGCAGCGCTTCCAGCCAGAACGCAACGGGTTCGGTCCTAATACGCGCTCTTACCAGCGCTACGGTTTCGTCGAAGTGCGCCACGCGATCGGCATTGGTCGCGAAGCGCGGATCGTCGACATAGGCCTGTAGCCCGGCAACGGGGCAGAAGCGCCGCCATTGCGCATCATTGCCGATGCCGATCATGACCGGGCCGTCCGCGGCCTCGAATACCTGGTACGGTGCCATGGCCGGATGCGCGGTCCCCATCGGGCGCGGCGGCTTGCCGCTGCACCAGTAGTTCTGCGCGAGGTAGCCCATGAAACCCATCGCGGTGTCCAGCAGCGAGACCTCCAGCTGCATGCCGCGGCCGGTTTTCTGCCGCTCGATCAGCGCGGCCAGGATGCCGCTGAACGCATGCATGCCGGTGCCGAGATCGACCGGCGAGAAACTTGCGCGGGCCAGCCTGCCGCCCGCTTCTCCCATCGTGCTGATCATGCCGCTGAAGGCCTGCAGCATGACGTCGTAGCCGGGCTCCTGACCGAGCGGGCCGGTCCGTCCGTAGCCGGAAATCTCGCAGTAGATCAGCTCGGGGTTCAGCGCCGACAGGGTTTCGTAGTCGACGCCAAGCCGCGCGGCGGCGCCGCTGCCGAATCCTTGCAGCACGATGTCGGCCTTGGCCGCCAGCGTCTGCACGATCTCACGGCCCTGCGCCGTCTTCAGGTCGACAGCGAGGCTGCGCTTGTTGTGGTTGACCGCCAGGAACGTGGCGGACTGGCCGCGGTCCTGCGGCAGCCACGCGCGCGTGTCGTCGCCGTGCCCGACGGGCTCGACCTTGATGACTTCGGCGCCAAGCTCGCCCAGGTACTGGCCGCACAGCGGGCCAGCCAGCACCTTGCTCAGGTCGAGGACCCGAATTCCCTGCAATGCAATCATGTGTCTATCCCGATTGAAATCCATATGCGGCCCCTGGCCCCTGTACCAGGGCCGGATCCACGCGTCCTATTCAGGCTTGATGTCGATCGACCGCGCCAGGGCCGTCCAGCGCGCCGCGTCGCGGTTGACGAAGTCCTGCACTTCGCCGGGCGCAAGATGGAACGGCTCGGCCCCGCGTGCGACCAGCGCACTGCCGTACGCCGCATTGCGCGCGGATTCGGCCACCGCATCGCGCAGCAATCCGACAATCGCGGGCGGCGTGCGCGCCGAGACCTGCAGCGCGAGCCAGAACTTGAGGCTTACCGCTGGATATCCCGCTTCGGCCAGCGTCGGCACATCGGGCAGCAGCGGCGAACGCGCGGCCGAGGTGATGGCCAGTGCCTTGAGCTTGCCGCCCTGAACCTGGCCAATGCAGGTGGTCATGCTGTCGAACAGGAAGTCGACATTGCCGGCCATCACGTCGCTGCTGGCGGGCGCGCTGCCCTTGTACGGGATGGTGACTGCGGAGAACTTCGCGGCCTTGAGCAGCAGCGCGCCATAGATATGCGGCGAGCTGCCCGCGCCATAGGTCGCGTAGCTGAGGTTGTCGGGCTTCTGCCTGCCCAGCCGGACCAGGTCGGCCAGGCTGCTCACACCGAGCTTGGTCGGGTGCACCACCAGCACGTTCGGCACAGTCGCGACCACGCCCAGCGCCAGCAGGTCGCGCTGCGGCTGGAAGCGCAGGTCCGGGAACATCAGCGGGTTGACGGCGTGCATGCCGACCGTGTTCAGCAGGATGGTGTAGCCATCGGGGCTGGCATCGAGCACGCTCTGCGTGCCGAGGTTGCCGCCAGCGCCGGGCTTGTTCTCCACGACGACGGTCTGGCCGAGCTTCTGCGACAACGGCACGGCAATCTGCCGCGCGACGAAGTCGCCGGGGCCGCCGGCGGCAAACGGCACCACCAGCCTGAGCGGCCGCGTGGGCCATTGGTTTGCCAGCAGTGGCCGCGCGAACAGCGCGGCGCCTGCGCCTGCAAGAAAGTTGCGGCGACCGATTCCCATATCGTCTCCAGTGATGGTCTGTGCCGGAGTCCGCGTGCGTTGCGCGGGGCAGGTGTCACTATCAAGGCCGCTTGGCTATATGTCCAAGACATCTTCTGGATGCCGGGTATCATGATCCGTTATAGCCGGCGGGGGCCAGGGAGACAGCAATGGGAATACCAGTGGACGTGCGCGGGTTGCGCAGCTTCCTCGCCGTGGCAGCGGCGGGGTCAATCTCGCGCGCGGCGGAAACGTTGCATATCGCCCAGCCTGCCGTGAGCCTGCAGATCCGGCAGCTCGAAGAGACGCTCGGCGTGGCCCTGTTCACGCGCAGCCACAAGGGCGTGTCGGTCACGGCGGCGGGCCAGCGTTTCGAGCAGCATGCCAGGGACATCCTGAAGCGGCTCGACCTTGCCTGTGAAGACGTGCGCGATCTTGTCACGGATCCGGAGGGGCGCGTCGCGATCGGCCTGCCGCAGTCCATGGCCAAGATCCTGACCGTGCCGCTGGTACGGGAGACCATCCGACGCTGGCCCAGGGTGCGGCTGCAGGTGATCGAACTGAGCACCGGGTACATCCCGAACCATCTGCTGACCGGCCATATCGATATCGGCATGACCTTCCAGGCGAACGCCGACCCCGGGCTCCTGTTCGATCATCTGGTCGACGAAGACCTTGTGCTCGTGGCCGCGCCCGGCAGGTTTGGTGGCGCGAAGCGACGCGATGCCCTGCCTGCAAAATACGTTCGCCTGGGCGATCTGAGCCGCTATCCGATGATCCTGCCCGCCGGCGAGCATGGCCTGCGGGCGCTGATCGACAGCCATTTGCGTGCCCATGAGATCGGACTGAGCGTACTGGCGGAGGTGAATGCCATCCCCGAGCTGATCGCGCTGGCCGCGGCCGGCGTCGGCTGCACGGTGCTCTCGTATGCATCGGTCTGCGCGGAACTGCGCAAGGGGCTGCTGTCGGCCGCGCGCATTGCCGAACCCGCCATGTCGCGACCGGTGTTCCTGTGCCGCTCGGCCACCATGCCGCTGTCGGTGGCGGCGTCGGCGGTGCATGAGTTGCTTGGGGAGATCGTCAGCGCGCAGATTGCCGACGGGAGCTGGCCGGCGCGCGTCGGCCCGGCGCGGCGGTAATGCCGCGCGGGCGATACGTGCCTTGTCGTCCTTATCGCGACAACACTGCCTCGATGCGCGCGATCTCGCCTTCCATCCAGCGACGCAACAAGCTGTCCGACATGACCAGCAGCGTGCTGCCGCCGAGGATGCGGTAGACCTTCCTGCGGTCGGTCTTCGAGACCTTGTCCGGGTCGAGCCACGCCTCGTTCTCCACAAGCAGCAACAGGGTCTCGAGCCCGATCAGGATCGGCCACAGGCAGGCGAGCCGCAGCCGCACGGCAGTACGCGGAATCGCGAGCGTGTAGGCCATGGCTTCGCGGAAGTGGTCGAGCGCCAGGCGCACGAGCTCGAACAGCACCGGCCGCATGCGGCGCGAATTTGCCGGCTCCAGCAGGTCGCGCGGCTCGCATCCGTAGCGGTGGAGGAGTTCCTTCGGCAGATAGCAGCGCCCGATACGCAGGTCGCTGCCGCAGTCGCGCAGCACGTTGACCATCTGCAGGGCCTTGCCGAAGCGGATGCCCCGACGCTGCATGATGGCTGGCTCTTCCCTGAGTACGCCGGGCAGGTGGGCGTAAGTCATTGCTGTCCAGAACTCTCCGACGCAGCCGGCGACGAGGTACGTGTAGCGATCAAGCTCGGCCAGTTGCTGCAACGCGCCAAGTTCGCCGGAGCGCTCGTCCGGGAACGTGCGCAGGTCGAATTCCATGCCCTCGGTCAGCGTGGTGACGATGCCGCGCACGGCGGCCCGGTCGGCGTCATCGAGCTGCGCCAGCACGTCGAACGCAGGCCGGATCGACTCCAGCAGCGCTTTCTCCTTGGATTCCGTCTGATGGTTGGCGACTTCGCGGGACAACCGGTCGGCGAACGGCATCGGGTCGCTGCGGCCATTGACACATTCGCGAAGCGCAAGCAGCAGATCAAGGCGCTCCGCGGCCGGAATCAGCGCGGTGTCCGCAATCGTGTCGGCCGCACGCGCGAGCAGGTAAGCCAGGCCGACGGGGTCGCGCATACCCGCCGGCAGGATGCGCAGCGTCAGGTAGAACGAGCGGGAAACTCCCTTCAGCAGCGGGCCGAGCAGGTAGGCCCGGGTCGGGTTTGGCATGGGTGCGGTGGTTGCGCGAGGGTAGGGCGCATTGTAGCCGTCACTTCCCGACCTAAGTTAGTAGCGGCACATTCGATTCCACCGATAACCCTTACCAAAATAACGCGTTATACGCCGCCCATGCCTGCTGGCGACAATTCCCCAAAGTCCTCACCGTGGACACTATATTCAGAACAAATAGGGAGAAGACCATGACTGCCCCCGACGATTCCCACCGCCGCCCCACACGCGAGCGGCGCCGTTTCCTGCAAGGGGCCGGCGCCCTGATGGCCCAGGCCGCGCTGGGCGCCACGGCGTTCGATGCGCTGGCTGCCGGCATGCCGGGCAAGGTCACGATGCCCTTTGCCAACGGCGAGCGCGAACTGGTTGCCTTCCCGCAGAAGCGCCCGCTGATCCTCCTGACCAGCCGCCCGCCGCAGCTCGAGACGCCGTTCAGCGTGTTCAACGAGGGCGTCCTCACGCCCAATGACGCGTTCTTCGTGCGCTATCACTGGAGCGGCATCCCGACTTCGATCGATCCGCAAGCCTATCGGCTGCGCATTGGCGGCCACGTGAAGGCGCCGCTGGAGCTGTCGCTGGCTGACCTGAAGACCCTGGCCGATCCGGTCGAGATCGTGGCCGTGAACCAGTGCTCGGGCAATAGCCGTGGCTTCTTCGACCCGCGCGTGAACGGCGGCCAGCTTGGCAACGGGGCGATGGGCAATGCGCGCTGGACCGGCGTGCCGCTCAAGAAGGTCCTGGAAAAGGCTGGCGTGCAGCCGGGTGCAGTCCAGGTTACCTTCAATGGTCTCGACAAGCCGCCGCTCGAAACCGGACCGGACTTCGTCAAGGCGCTGAATATCGATCACGCGCTCGACGGCGAGGTGATGCTGGCCTGGGCGATGAACGGCGCGGATCTGCCGATGCTCAATGGCTATCCGCTGCGGCTCGTGGTGCCGGGGCACTATGGCACATACTGGGTCAAGCATCTGTCGGACATCCAGGTCGTGGACAAGGTGTTTGATGGCTTCTGGATGGCATCGGCCTATCGCATCCCGGCGAACCCGTGCGCTTGCGTGGCGCCCGGCACTGCGCCGTCGGCGACCACGCCGATCGGCCGCTTCACGGTGCGCTCGTTCATCACCAGCCTGGAAGACGGCGCCAAGGTGCCGGCAGGCCGCGAGACGGTGGTACGCGGTATTGCGTTCGATGGTGGCTACGGTATCGCCGAAGTCGCCTTCTCCGCGGATGGCGGACGGTCGTGGCAATCGGCAAAACTCGGCCAGGACCTTGGCCGCTACTCGTTCCGCGAATGGACGGCGGCGCTGCGCCCGCCGCGCCGCGGCAACCTGGACCTGCGCGTGCGCGCTGTGAACCGCATTGGCCAGAGCCAGCCGCTCGAGGCGCTGTGGAACCCGCCCGGCTATATGCGCAACGTGGTCGAGACCACGCGCGTCACGGCGGTTTGAGGGAGGCGGACATCATGAAAATGAAGACCCTGATCGCCGCCGCGCTCGCCGCCATCGCCGTGCCAGCCATGGCGCTGGAAGTGACCCTGCCCGCGGAAACAGCCGCCTATCGTCCGAGCGATCTGCCCGGTTACCGGCTGGTGCAGCAGAACTGCATGACCTGCCATTCGGCGCAGTACGTGGAGACGCAGCCGCAGACCTCCAACCGCGCCTACTGGGACGCGACCGTCAAGAAGATGAAGAAGCCCTTTGGCGCGCCGCTGCGCGACGAAGACATGCCGGCCATCGTTGACTACCTCGTCAAGACCTATGGCGCGGAGCGCGGCAGCGCAACGCCCGTAGCGGCCGTTCCCGTGCCCGCCGCGGCAGCAGCCAATGGCGGACCGCGCACGGCGGATGCGCTGCTCGGCGCCAACCAGTGCAGCGCCTGCCATGCGGTCGACAAGAAGGTGGTCGGCCCTGCTTTTCATGACGTGGCGGCCAAGTACGCAGGCAATGCCGATGCTACGGGCAAGGTGATGCAGAGCATTCGCAACGGCGGCAGTGGCAGGTGGGGGCAGGTGCCGATGCCAGGCTTCCCGCAGTTGGATGAGGCGGATTTGAAGACGCTGGCGACGTGGGTGTTGTCGCGATAACGGAATCGGGCTACGTGAATGCGTAGCCCCTTCTCTTTATGCCGCCACGCTTTCGTCCTGGCCCTGTGACTCGAGCTTCAATGCCCACCCGAGTGACTTCCATGACCGTAATGATGGTCAGGTCAGGGGCAGGATGGTCGACGAGCTGTCGTTCTTGGCGCACGTCAAGCACGCCGACCCATGCATGGCCACAAGCCGGCGAGCCCGCGCCGTCTATTCTTGCCCCGACATCTGACAAGCGAGCACCCATTCCAACTGCGCCTTCAGCAATCCGAGCAGGCAGAACGCGCTGAAGCACTTCTCCGATCGCTCGCTTTGCTGCTCAAGCAAGTCGAGAACCCCTTCAAGACCTGCGCTGACTTGCTGCAGGCTGGAGTTCGCTGCGGAAACATCGATTGTGGACATTTGACCTCCATGGTGTGTAGAAGGTCGACCGCGAACTATTGAGGGGAGGGCGGCGGACCTTGACGACGAGGGTGGAAAACCGGTGTATCGACCAAAACCGGTCAGCCTTGCGGCTGCCTCGTGTCCGGCCCGCCATGGAAACGACGACAAGCGCGTACGCGAATGAGAAGGGCGCCGAAGCGCTCCTTTGGTCGGTCGATGCATTCAGGCTTCCACACCCGGTCACCGCAACGCGATGACGGCCTCAAGTGTTCCTCGGCGCCGATGACGAATCGATAGGACACTTCGCATTTCCGTACAGCGGCATACGCCGCATCGCCATATCATGCGGGCTCGCCAAAATCGAGCAACACCTTGCAGCTCTCGCGCGGATTGCGCTCAGCCAGGTCGAAGGCGCTTGCGACTTCGCGGAAGTCGAACTGGTGCGTGACGATGTGGCCCGGATCCACCAGTCCGCGCGAGATCCAGTCGATCACGGTAGGGAACATCGCGCAGTTCAGGCGCGACGCGTAGACGCTCAGCTCCTTTTTTGTCAGCTCCTGCTGCGGAATCGCAGACGGCGTCGCGGAAAAGCCCAATACGCCGATCCGGCCTGCCGGCGCGGCAAGACGCACCGCCTCTTCCAGGATCGACGGGTGGCAGACCGCGTCATAGATCAGCGTCGGGCCGCCATCCACCCCGCGCCGCGCAAGGGCCAGCTCCAGCGGTTCACGCGCGGTGTTGATGATTTCGTCCTCTTCGGCACCGCAACCACGCGCCAGCGCCAGGCGCTCGTCAACGTGATCGGTGATGAAAGTGCGCACACCGTACACGCGCTTGAGCACCTGCAGCAGGTTGAGACCGACCGGCCCGGCGCCATAGACCAGTGCAATGTCTTCGCACAGCACGCCGGTGCGGTAGGTGACGTTGGCCGCCACGGCGAACGGTTCGATCACCGAGGCGCTGGTTGTCGCCAAGCCATCGGGAACCGCGTAGGCATTGCGCGCCGGTACGCACGCGTACTCGCTGAAGCCGCCGTCGCGGTGCACGCCGATGACCTGCAGGTGGGTGCAGACGTTCTGCCGGCCGATCCGGCAGGCATGGCACTGTCCGCAGCTGATCACCGGATCCACCACCACTCGCTCTCCGATGCGCGACGTGTCGACGCCGGCGCCGACCGCGTCGACGCGACCCACGAACTCATGGCCAATGATGCGCGGATAGGCCACGAAGGGGTTCTTGCCGTGGAAGATATGCAGGTCCGAGCCGCAGATGCCGGCATAGCGCACGCGCACGCGGACTTCACCGGGAGCGGGCGCGGGGGTTGGCCGTTCGCACACGGCCATGCTGTTCGGTTGATCGACGACAACGCTCAACATCCTGAGTCCTTGTTCTGAAGGCCTGGGCCGGATTACCAGTGCCACATCGAGCCATCACGCAGGCGTGCCACCGGCAGGTAGGCGCGTTCGTACGGATACCTGGCGGCCAGGGTCTCGTCGATGTCGACGCCAAGGCCCGGCACTTCATCCATGACGAGGTAGCCATCTTCGAAGCGGTAGTTGTGCGGAAAGACCTCGTCGGTCAGGGCGCTGTGCGGCATCAGTTCCTGAATGCCGAAGTTTGGCGCCCACAACCCGAAGTTGACCGCGGCCGCCATGCACACCGGAGACAGGTCGGTGGCGCCATGAAAGCCGGTGCGCACCTGGTACATGGCGGCGAAGTCCGCGATGCGCCGCACGTGCGTGATGCCGCCGGCGTGCACGATGGTGGCGCGGATGTAGTCGACCAGCTGGTTGCTGATCAGGTCCTTGCAGTCCCAGATGGAATTGAAGATCTCGCCGACCGCCAGCGGCGTAGTGGTGTGCTGGCGAATGAGGCGGAATGCGTCCTGGTTCTCGGCGGGCGTGGCATCCTCCAGCCAGAACAGGCTGTAGGGTTCGAGTGCCTTGCCGAGGCGGGCCGCTTCGATGGGTGTCAGCCGGTGGTGCGCATCATGCAGCAGATGGGGTTCGAAGCCGACCGCCTCGCGCACCTTGCGAAAGAGCTCCGGCGCGTGGCGCAGGTAGAGCGAGGTGTCCCACGGCTCCTCCGGGGGCAGGCCTTTCTCCGCGGGTTCGTAGTGGCCTTGTTGCTTGCCCACGCCGTACACCTTCGCCAAGCCCGGCACGCCGGATTGCACGCGGATTGCCTTGTAGCCTTGCTCGATATGCTTGTGTACGGCATCGATGGCTTCGCTGTGGTCGCGGCCATTGGCATGGCTGTACACCATCAGCCCGTGGCGGCTGCGGCCGCCCAGCAGCTGGTACACCGGCATGCCCGCCAGCTTGCCCTTGATGTCCCACAGCGCCATGTCGATGGCCGCGATGGCGGTCATCGTGACGGGCCCGCGCCGCCAGTAGGCGCCGCGGTAAAGGTATTGCCAGATGTCCTCGATATCGCGCGGGTCCCGCCTAATCAGACAGGGAATGACGTGTTCCTCGAGGTAGGCCCTGACGGCCATTTCCCGGCCATTGAGCGTGGCATCCCCCAAACCATGCACGCCTGCGTCCGTCACGACCTTGACGGTCACAAAGTTGCGGCCCGGGCAGGTGACGATGGTCTGGATCCGTTCGATCTTCAAGGCGTGCTCCTGGCGCTGCGTGCAAGGGGGAAATCCCGACGAGGGGAAGGCATGCCACGCAGGTTATAGCGGGGGCGTCACGGGGAGTGGAGGCAGCTTCTGCAGCGGTAAAGCGCACCTTCTGCATAGGTCTGGCGAAACGGCCGCACGTTTGTGCGGGTACCCCGTGGTACGTTGAGCCTCGGTCCAGACAGCAGGCATTCGAGGCACGATGCAGCATTGCAAACGATCGAGGTACCGGCCATGAGGCTGGCGCAGCGTACCCTCTGCAGCGCCAATGCAGGCGTGCGTCAGCCCGGCTACGACCGCAGCCGCCTGTCGCGCGGCGTGGTGCACATCGGGTTGGGCGCCTTCCATCGCGCGCACCAGGCGCTGTACACCGAAGCGGCGATCCGCAGCGGCGACACGCGCTGGGGCATCGTCGGCGTCAGCCTGCGGGGACCACGCATGGCGCGTGCGCTGTCTGCGCAGGATGGCTTGTATTCGGTCACCGAGCGGCAAGGCGCGGAGGCGACCACGCGCATCGTGGGCGCGGTGGTGCAGGCCCTTTACGCGCCGCATGCGCTGGAGCAGGTCCTTGGGGCGCTCGCGGACCCGGCCGTGTCCGTGGTGACCTGCACCGTCACGGAGAAGGGATACAGCCAGCACCCGTCCACCTCGGACCTCGACACCGCCGATACGGATATCCAGCACGACTTGTCCTGTCCCGACGCACCAAGAAGCACGCTCGGCGTGCTGGCGGCCGGCCTGCGCCGGCGGCCACCGGATGCGCCGCTCAGCATCGTGTGCTGTGACAACATGGCCGGCAACGGCGATGCGCTGCGCAGGCTGCTGGTGCAGTACGCAATGCTGATCGATCCGGTGCTCGCGCGGCGCATCCGGGACGATGTGGCGCTGCCGAACGCCATGGTGGACCGCATCGTGCCGGCTGCCACGCCAGCATCGCTGAACTGGGCGCAGCAGCGCCTCGGCTTGCGTGACGAGGCGGCCATTGTCTGCGAGACGTTCTCGCAATGGGTGATCGAGGACCGCTTCGCCGGGCCGCGGCCCGCATGGGAAGCGGGTGGAGCGCTGCTGACCGGCGATGTCCGGCCCTTCCAGGCCATGAAGCTGCGGCTGCTGAACGGCACGCACTCGGCGATCGCCTATGCCGCGCAGCTGTGCGGCATCGAGACCGTTGCCGCGGCGATGGCCGATCCGGTCCTCGAGGCCTTCGCGCGGGGCGCGATGGACGACCTGCGCGCCACCGTGGCAGCGCCGCCGGGATTCGACGTGAGCCGCTACGGCAAGGAACTGCTGTGCCGCTTCCGCAATGCCGCGCTCGAGCACCACACCGCGCAGATCGCGACAGACGGCACGCAGAAGATCCCGGTGCGCTGGCTGCCGGCTTTGCGCGAGAGCGCTGCCGCAGGCATCGAGCGGCCATACCTGGAGCGCGCGCTGGCGGTGTGGCTGCACTACCTGCGCAGCGAAAGCAGCGACCACGGCGAGGCGCTCGTCATCCGCGATCCCGGTGCCCCGGCGCTGGCCGCACGGCTGCGCGCGGCGGGCTGCGACGCGGCAGCCATTCGGCAGGCCCTGGCCCATGCCGCCGTCTTTGGCGACGAGCCGTGGCCAGAGCCGCTTACCCACCGCCTTGCCGGACATCTGAAGGTACTGGGCGAGCGCGGCACGGTTGCACTGCTGTCCTGCTAAGCCACACCCATGAACAAAGGGAGACAACGACTTCATGGCCAAGCTGTTTACCCGCCGCCAGTTCGGCGCACTCGCCGCCGGTGGCATGGCACTGGCATTGCCCGTGCGAAGGGCGTTCGCTCAGAGCGCCGCCATCAGGCTCAAGTACGGTACCGCTTTCCCTGCGGACCATCCGGGCACGGTGCGTATCAAGGAGGCCGCCGAAGCCATTCGTCGGGACACCGGTGGCAAGGTCGACCTGCAGGTCTATCCCAACAGCCAGCTGGGCAGCGAGCCCGACATGATCTCGCAGACGCTGGCCGGCGCCATCGATTTCATGTCGACGGCCGGCACCAACCTGCAGACGCGGGTGCCGGCCGCCAGCATCAACGGTGTTGCCTATGCCTTCAAGGACTACGCCACGGTATGGGCCGCGATGGACGGGGCGCTCGGCGCCTATGTCCGGGCCGCGCTTGCCAGGGTGAACCTGCACGTCTTCGAAAAGTGCCTCGATAACGGCTATCGCCACATCACATCCTCTGTCCGGCCGGTGAACACGCCTGCGGACCTGAAGGGATTCAAGATCCGCGTGCCCGCGATCCCGCTCTGGGTTGCAATGTTCAAGACCCTGGGCGCGTCGCCGACGGTCATACCCTTCGCCGACCTCTATTCGGCGCTGCAGACCCGGGTGGTGGACGGGCAGGAGACGCCGCTCTCGCTGATCCGCAGCGGCAAGCTCTATGAAGTCCAGAAGTACTGCTCGCTCACAGGGCATACCTGGGACGGACACTTCATCTTCGGCAACGCGAAGAAATTCCAGGCCCTCCCGCGCGAGGTGCAGGCATCGCTCACCACGCGCTTCACGGCCGCGGCGCTGAAACAGCGCGAAGACATTGCGCGCGCCGATGTCGACGCGCAGGCGGAAATGGCCCGGCTCGGTATCACCTTCAACCGGCCCGATCCGGCGCCGTTCCGCCAGCTGCTGCAACGCGAGGGTTTCTATACGGCATGGAGGAAGAAGTTTGGCGACGAGGCATGGGGGAAGCTGGAGCAATACACCGGTCCCCTGGCCTGAGGCCGGCGCGATCCCGCCACCGCGAAAGAGGAGACAGTGATGGAGCCCACCTCCGGGACCCTGGTCCTGCCCGCACATGCACCCGTGACCATCAGCGCGCGCTGGGGGCGCATCCTGGCCTGGCTGGTCGAGGTGCCGACAGCGCTGATCGTCGTTGCCGAAATCCTGATCCTCGGCGGCGGCGCGTTTGCGCGCTATGCCTTGCATGCGCCGGTGCCGTGGACCGATGAACTTGCCGGCATTCTGTTCCTCTGGCTGGCGATGTTCGGCGCCGTCATCGCGCTACAGCGCAGCGCGCATATGCAGCTCACCACCTTCATCAAGAACGCGCCGCCGCGCCGGCGCGCGTGGCTGGATGCCTTCGGCATGTGGATGGTGGTGGCGTTCCTGTTGCTGCTGTTGCGGCCTGCATGGGAACACCTGGCAGAACACGTCGACGTGCTGACGCCGACGCTGGAGATCAGCGAAGCCTGGCGCGCCGGTGCGGTGCTTGCCGGGGCCGTACTGATGCTCGTGACTGCCGTCGTCCGCCTGCTGGCGCTTGCGAGCCTGAAGCAGCTTGCAGCGAGCGGCGCGCTGGTGGTGGCCGGCGCCGGCGTGCTGTGGCTGCTGTCGCCCGTGCTGATGGACCTGGGGAATGCCAACCTGGTGATCTTTTTCCTGCTGATGCTGGTCGGCTGCGTCGCCGTCGGCATGCCCATTGCCTTCGCCTTCGGGCTTGCCACGCTTTGCTACCTCGCGCTGTCCACCGATACGCCGCTGTCCATCATTCCGAACCGCATGCAGGAGGGCATGTCCCACCTGATCCTGCTGGCGGTGCCGCTATTCGTCTTCCTGGGCGCACTGATCGAGATGACGGGGCTGGCGCGCGCCATGATCCATTTCCTGGTAGCACTGATTGGGCACGTGCGCGGGGGGCTGCAGTACGTGCTGCTCGGCGCGATGTACATCGTTTCAGGGATTTCCGGCTCCAAGGCCGCCGACATGGCGGCAGTGGCGCCGGCGCTGTTTCCCGAGATGAAGCAGCGCGGCGCCCGGGATGGCGACCTGATCGGGCTGCTGTCGGCGTCGGGGGCGATGTCGGAAACCATCCCGCCCAGCATTGTGCTGATCACGGTCGGGTCGGTGACGGGAGTATCGATCACGTCGCTGTTCATCGGTGGCCTGGTGCCTGCCGTGGTCGGGCTGGTGATGATGGCGCTTGTAGTCTGGTACCAGACGCGCAACGAAGACATGAGCGGCGCGGTGCGGCCGTCGCGGCGGGAAATCCTCAGGTCGCTGCTGGTTGCGCTGCCGGCACTGGCGCTGCCGGTCATCATCCGTACCGCGGTCGTGGAGGGCGTGGCCACGGCGACGGAAGTCTCGACCATCGGCATCTTCTACACCGTGCTGGCAGGCGTACTGGTCTATCGGCAGTTCAACTGGCGCCGGATCTACCCGATGCTGGTCGACACGGCGGCGCTGTCGGGGGCCATCCTGCTGATCGTCGGCTGCGCCACCACCATGGCCTGGGCGCTGACCCAGTCAGGCTTTGCACAGGACCTGGTGACGATCATGTCTGCCGTGCCCGGCGGCAAGACTGGTTTCCTGCTGGTATCGGCGCTGGCCTTTGTCCTGCTGGGCAGCCTGCTCGAGGGCATTCCAGCCATCGTGCTGTTCGGGCCATTGCTGTTCCCGATCGCCAAGCTGGTCGGCGTGCACGAGGTGCACTACGCCATGGTGGTGATCTTCGCGATGGGCCTGGGCTTGTTCGCGCCGCCGTTTGGCGTGGGCTTCTATGCCGCCTGCGCGATCGGGCGGGTTTCGCCAGACGTGGCGATGCCGAGGGTCTGGCCGCACATGGCGGCGCTGTTCATCGCGCTGTTGCTGCTGGCGCTGGTGCCGTGGTTTTCCATCGGCTTTCTCTGAGCGGGACGTGCGGCTCCGGGATCAGGCTTCGACGGCCGATGCATTGCCGGCCGCCTTCCCCAACTCGCGCCACGCCAGGAACAAGCGCGTGTCGAATTCCAGCTGGTGGTAGTGCGGCTCCATGTGCTCGCACAGGCGATAGAACGCCTTGTTGTGGTCGCTCTCCTTGAGGTGAGCGAGTTCGTGCACGACGATCATGCGCAGGAATTCCGGCGGTGCCTCCTTGAACAGCGAGGCCACGCGTATTTCCTTCTTGGCCTTGAGCTTGCCGCCCTGCACGCGCGAGATGGCGGTATGCAGGCCCAGCGCCTTGTGGGCCGTGTCGAGGCGGGCGTCGTAGCCAACCTTGTGCAGCGGCGGTGCGCTGCGCAGGTATTCCTGCTTCAGTTCATTGGTGTAGTCGTACAGCGCACGGTCGGTCTGGACGCCGTGACGCTGCGGGTAGCGGCGGGCGAGGTGCTCACCCAGCTTGCCGGTCGCCACAAGGTCGCGCACCTGGTCCAGCACGCCGGGCGGATAGCCGCCCAGGAAGCGCATCGGGTCCTTCGCGGACGGCTGCCAGGTGTTCGCGTTCACTGCGCGCCGATCAGTGGTGGTGATGGTGGTGCATCCAGCTGTTGTCCATCGAATTGACGAAGGACTCCACGGCGTCCTTGTCGCCGGTGGCGTGGCGCATCAGCTCGCCGCACTTGCAGAAGCCCTGGTAAGGCGTGATATGCGAGCAGGCCGAGGTCTTCTGCAGGTACAGCGTGACGGGCTTCGTGCACTTCTTGCACTTGAACTTCAGGGTCAGGGCGGGTTTGCTCATGGGCGAATGAAATCAATGCGTTAGCGCTACGGCGAACTTTTGATTGTACCGGGCGCGCGGGCATTCCGCAGACCGTCGGGCACCTGCTTTGTTAAACTCCGCCCATTCCCAAAATTCCCGAAAAGCACGGACACCGCACTCCATGGCTCAGTACGTTTTCACCATGAACCGCGTGGGCAAGATCGTTCCGCCCAAGCGTCACATCCTGAAGGACATCTCGCTGTCCTTTTTCCCCGGCGCCAAGATCGGCGTGCTGGGCCTGAACGGCTCGGGCAAGTCCACGCTGCTGAAGATCATGGCCGGCCTGGACAAGGAGATCGAGGGCGAAGCCACGCCGATGCCGAACCTGAACATCGGCTACCTGCCGCAGGAACCGCAGCTCGACCCCGAGCAGACCGTGCGGGAATCGGTGGAAGAAGCACTCGGTGGCGTGTTCGAGGCGCGCAAGAAGCTCGATGAGATCTACGCTGCCTATGCCGAGCCGGATGCGGACTTCGACGCACTTGCTGCCGACCAGGCCAAGTACGAAGCCATCCTGGCCGCCAGCGACGGCAACAATGCCGAGCTGCAGCTCGAAATCGCCGCCGACGCGCTGCGCCTGCCGCCGTGGGATGCCAAGGTCGGCCACCTGTCCGGTGGCGAGAAGCGCCGCGTGGCGCTGTGCCGCCTGCTGCTGTCGCGCCCCGACATGCTGCTGCTGGACGAACCGACCAACCACCTGGACGCCGAGTCGGTGGACTGGCTGGAGCAGTTCCTGACGCGCTTCCCGGGCACCGTGGTGGCCGTGACCCACGATCGCTACTTCCTCGACAACGCCGCCGAGTGGATCCTGGAACTGGACCGCGGCCAGGGCATTCCCTGGAAGGGCAACTACAGCTCGTGGCTGGACCAGAAGGAAGCCCGCCTCAAGCAGGAAGAGGCCAGCGAATCGGCCCGCCAGAAGGCGCTGCACAAGGAACTGGAGTGGGTGCGCCAGAACCCGAAGGGCCGCCAGGCCAAGTCCAAGGCGCGTCTGGCCCGCTTCGACGAGCTGAACAGCCAGGAATACCAGAAGCGCAACGAAACCCAGGAAATCTTCATCCCGGTGGGTGAACGCCTGGGCAACGAAGTGATCGAGTTCGACAACGTCAGCAAGGGGTTTGGCGACCGCATGCTGATCGAGAACCTGAGCTTCAAGGTGCCGCCTGGCGCCATCGTCGGCATCATCGGCCCGAACGGCGCCGGCAAGTCGACCTTCTTCAAGATGCTCACGGGCAAGGAGCAGCCGGACAGCGGCGAGATCAACATCGGGCCGACCGTGAAGATGGCCTTCGTCGACCAGAGCCGCGACGCGCTGGACGGCACCAAGACCGTGTTCGAGGAAATCTCGGGCGGCGCCGACATCCTGACGGTGGGCCGTTACGAAACGCCGTCGCGCGCCTACATCGGCCGCTTCAACTTCAAGGGCGGCGACCAGCAGAAGCAGGTCGGCACACTGTCGGGCGGTGAACGCGGCCGCCTGCACATGGCCAAGACGCTGATCGCTGGCGGCAACGTGCTGCTGCTCGATGAGCCGTCGAACGACTTGGACGTGGAAACGCTGCGTGCGCTCGAAGACGCGCTGCTGGAATTCGCCGGCTGCGTGATGGTGATCTCGCACGACCGCTGGTTCCTGGACCGTATCGCCACGCACATCCTGGCCTTCGAAGGCGATTCGCACGTGGAATTCTTCCCGGGCAACTACCAGGAGTACGAGGCGGACAAGAAGCGCCGACTCGGCGAGGAAGGCGCCAAGCCGAAGCGAATCCGCTACAAGCCGATTTCGCGCTGATTGGTTTGATCGCAGCAAAAAAGCCAGGCCCTTGCGCCTGGCTTTTTTTTTCTTGAGTGGCCAGATAGCGAGGGCGTGTCCGGCATCAATCCTGCGCCCGCACCAACCTCACCCGCGTAATCTCCGAAGGCGCCCCGAACCGCTTGGGCGGCCCCCAGTAACCCGTTCCGCGACTCACATAGACCCACAGCGATTCATGCCGGTTGAGCCCCGCCGTGTACGGCTGCTGCATCGGTACGAACAGGTTCCACGGCCAGAACTGCCCGCCATGGGTGTGGCCTGACAACTGGAGGTCAAAGCCCGCCTCGACTGCCGCCGGCGCCGTGCGCGGCTGGTGGGCCAGCAGCACGCGCGCGCCGGCGGGCGGTGCGCCGTGCAAGGCACGCTGCGGGTCGCTGCGGTGGTGTTCAAAGAAGCGGCCAGCCGAATAATCGGTGACGCCGGCCAGCACCAGCACAGCGCCGCCATGATCGAGCGCCACGTGCTCGTTCATCAGCACGCGCAGTCCGAGCCGCCGCAGTTCGGCGATCCACGATTCGGCGCCCGAGTAATACTCATGGTTGCCAGTGACGAAGTACACGCCGTGGCGCGCCTGCAGCCGCGCCAGCGGCGCGGTGTGGGGGGACAGCTCGCGCACCGTGCCGTCGACCAGGTCGCCGGTGATGGCCACCGCGTCGGCCTGCAGGCTGTTGACGCGGTCGACGATGCGGTCCAGGTAAGGCCGCTTGATCGTCGGGCCGACGTGGATGTCGCTGATCTGGGCGATCGTGAAACCGTGCAGCGCCTCGGGCAGGCCGCTGACCGGCACATCGACTTTAACCACGCGGGCGAGTCGCCTCGCATTCACATAGCCGGCCAGGGTTACCAGCAGGGCGAGCAACGGCACTGCGGCGGCGCTGTACGCGTACAGCCCGGGGGGGTGCCAGTTCGCCAGCCAGGCGCCGGCCAGCACGATGTCACGTCCAACCGTGAGCACCAGCAGCGTGGAGAAGAACCCCATGGCCAGCATGCCGACCCACGACACGGCGTCCGACCACGGCTGGCTCACGCGGCGCGCCAGCAGGCCCGCGGGCAGCAGCGCGCATGACAGCGCCAGCCAGGCGCCGCACAGCGCCTTGACCACCAGCGGCACTGGCAGGCCGGGCAGGAGGCGCAGGGCGATATAGGCATGCAGCAGTGCCGTCATGGCACCGGCAGTCAGGATAGTGGTCCGTGGGGGCATGGGGGCGCGCTCGGGGGACGGTCCCGAAAAAATGGGGCCGGCGCGCGGGGCGTTCAAGAGGGGCACGCAGACGGAGTGGCCGCAATGTGCCATTGACGGCGGTGACAGGGATTTACCACCGATCTCCGGTGATCCAACCGGCATCGGCATGTGACGCGGCCGGCGCGCTATAGCCCCCGCCCTCGGTGATCTGAGCCCTTTGCGTTCGCGTGCTGAATGTTTTTGAAACGGATTGTCCGCCTTTGCGGGCTCATCTAGATTCGCACACAGGGGCGCCCGGTTGTGCAGCATCGTGCCCAACGTACGCATAGTCTGCCTGCACGGGGTCACCCCAGCCGGAGATAGCCATGTCTTTTCGCCTGAAGCGCGCCAGCGCGCTGATGACTGCCGTCTGCATCGCGCTGGCGCCTGTAGCGCCGCAGGCGGCCACGCCGCCCAAGCCAGTCACGCCGCTGACCTGGCCGCGCAACTTCGATGCCGCCAGCGAGCATGTGGAGCTGTACCAGCCCGAGATCGAAAAGTGGGAGGGCAACCGCATCGCAGGCCGCGCTGCGGTGGCGGTCGGCGCGAAAGACGGGACCCCGACCTATGGCGTGGTCCACTTCTCCGCGATCGCCGATATCGACAAGCCCTCGGCGTTGGTCCAGCTGACCCATATCACCATTGAAAGCGTCGAGGTGCCGACGCGCCCCGATGCCGCCGACCAGGTGCGCAACGCGCTGCTTGCCCGGTTGCCGCCCCAGGGGCTGACCGTGCCACTGGACGAACTCCAGGCCAGCTACGCCGTCTCGCGCCAGCTGGCCAGCGCCGCGCGGGTAACAGTGAAGAACGATGCGCCGCAAATCATCTTTGCCACCACGCCGACCCTGCTGGTGCTGGTCGATGGCGAGCCGGCCTGGCGCGCCGTGCCGGGCACCAGCTACGAACGCGCGCTCAACAGCCGGGCCATGCTGCTGCGCGAGTCCGGCGGCGAGCTGTACCTGCAGGCGGCAGGCTATTGGTACCGGTCCGAGTCCGCTGGCGGCTCCTGGGAGGTGATGTCGACCGTGCCGAAGGCCTTGCAGGCCGCTGCAGCCAAGGCCGCCGCGTCCTCCAAGCCTGATGCGATGCTGCCGGCGGAAGGCAAGCGCCCCGCGCGCGGGCCTGACATCCTGCTGGCAACGCGGCCGACCGAGCTCGTGGTGACCACCGGCGCGCCGCAGATGACGCCGGTGGGCGGTGGCGGCCTGCTGGCCATGTCCAATGCCGACCACGCGGTGTTCGTGGATCCGGCCTCCAACAACTACTACGTGCTGGTGTCGGGCCGCTGGTTCCGCGCGACGATGCTGCCCGGTCCGTGGGAATACGTGCCAGGCAGCGAGTTGCCGGCCGATTTTGCAAAGATCTCGCCCAACGATCCCAAGGCCAATGTGCTGGTCTCGGTACCGGGCACGCCGCAGGCCAAGGAAGCCGCGATCGCCGCCACCATTCCGCAGACGGCAACCGTATCGCGCGCCAAGGCGGCGCTAACCGTGGCCTATGACGGCGCGCCGCGCTTCGTGCCGATCACCGGCACGTCGCTCAGCTACGCCGTCAATACCGGCACGCCGGTGATCGAGGTGGACAGCAGCCATTACTACGCCGTGGCCAATGGCATCTGGTTCACGGCGCCCTCGCCGGCTGGCACCTGGCGCGTGGCGACCGAGGTGCCATCGGCCATCTACACCATTCCGCCGAGTTCCCCGGTCTACTACGTGACCTACGTGCGCATCTACTCTGTCACGCCGGACACGGTCGTGGTGGGCTACACCCCGGGCTACATGGGCGTGGTGGTCAGCGCCGACGGCACCGTGGTGTACGGCACCGGCTACGTCTATCCGGCGTACGTGGGCGCGGTCTACTACGGCTATCCGGTCACCTACGGCTATGGCGCCGGCTTCGGCATCGGCCTGGCCGAGGGGTTTGCGTTCGGCTTCGCGGCCGGCGCGTTCTGGGGCGCGGCATCGCCGTACTGGGGGCCGTACTGGTGGGGCGGCCCCTATAACTGGAACTACGTGAACGTGAACCAGGCCAACTTCTACGGCCGCTGGGGGCAGGGCACGGTCACCCACGCCCAGGGCTGGAACGCCTGGACCGGCACCGAATGGCGCGGCACCGCGGCTTCCGGGTTCAACCCCGCCACGGGCGCGCATTTCCAGGGCAGCCGTGGCGCGGCGTTCAATCCGTATTCCGGCAATTTCGCGGCGGGGCGGCAGGGGTCGTTCGCCAATCCGTCTACCGGCCGTGAAGGCGCCGGGCGTGGCGGCGTCGTCGGCAATGCGTACACGGGCAACTACGCGGCCGGGCGCCAGGTGGCCGGCTATAACGCCCAGACCGGCCGCGTCGGCGCGGCCGGGGCCGGCATCGCCGGCAATGCCCAGACCGGCCAGTACACGGCGGGCAGCCGTGGCTTTGTCGCCAATCCGGACAAGGGCAATGCCGTGGTCTGGAACAACGGCAATGTCTATGCCGGCCACGACGGCTCCGTGTACCAGCACACCGACAACGGCTGGCAAAAGCACACGCCGGGCGGCTGGGAACCCGTGCAAACCAGCAACGAGGTCACGGGCCGGCTGGAACAGCAACGCCAGGCCCGCGAGGTCGGGCAGCAGCGCTTCCAGGGCGCGGCGCAGCAGTGGCAGGGGGGCGGCCGCTTCGGCGGCGCCGGCTTCCATGGCGGCGGCCGGTTCCACGGCGGATTCCGGCGCTGAAGCCAGCGGCAGCGGCGCCAACCGGCGCCCGCGCATGACCGCCGGCCGGCGCGACGAAATGAGTAAACACGGACACAAAAAGTTTGAATAGGCGCGCCCTTTGGCGCGCCGTAACCTGCCTGAACAGGCACCGGATCGGGCGGCGTGGGGCCGCCGTGTCCGGAACGGGGGGCGGCCATGGTTGCTGGCACAGGAGGTCACGTGAGGACAATGCTCAACTGGCGCAGTGCAGCGGGGCTGCTCGCGGTTCTGCTGGTGGCGGGATGCAGCAAGGAAAAGCCGGCAGCGGTGGCACCTCCGCCCGCCGAGGTCGGCGTCGTGACCGTGGCGTTGCGAGATGTGCCACTGGTCTACGATTTCGTCGGCCAGACCGAGAGTTCGCAGCAGGTCGAGATCCGCTCGCGCGTGAATGGCTTCCTGGACAAGCGGGTCTATACCGAAGGCGCCGTGGTCAAGGCTGGCCAGACCATGTTCGTGATGGACCGCAAGCCCTTCGAGGCAACCCTGCAGGCGGCCGAGGCGGAGCTGGCCCAGCAGCAGGCGCGCCTGACCACGGCACGGGCCGACCTGAAGCGCGTGCGGCCGCTGGCCGAGCGCAATGCCCTGAGCCAGCGTGACCTCGATGATGCCATCGGCAAGGAGCAGGCGGCCGCGGCCGCCGTCGAAGGGGCGCGGGCCAATGTGATCAGCGCCAGGCTGAACCTGGGCTATACCACCATCACCTCCCCGGTGAATGGGCTGTCGAGCTTCGCCAAGCGCCAGCCCGGCTCCTATATCGATGCCGCCAACAGCCTGCTGACCTACGTGGCCAAGCTGGATCCGATGCGGGTCAACTTCAGCCTGTCCGAGAATGAAGTGCTGCGCACGCGCACGGATCGCGAGTCCGGCGCGGTCAAGTACCCTGACCAGGACAAGTTCGATGTCGTCATTGTGCTGGCGGACGGCACGGAGTTCCCGAATCACGGGCGGATTGCCTTTGCCGATGCGTCGTTCAACGCGGAAACGGGTACTTACCTGATTCGCGCGGAGGTGGCCAATCCGGAGGGCGTGCTGCGCCCGGGCCAGTTCGTGCGGGTCAAGGTGCATGGCGCCATGCGCACGAATGCCATCGCCGTACCGCAGGAAGCTGTCGTGCAGACCCCGCGAGGCCAGACAGTCTGGGTGATCGGGCCTGACAACAAGGCCCAGCAGCGGGTGGTGGACGTGGGTGAGTGGACCGGCGCCAACTGGGTGGTACGTTCGGGGCTGAAGGCGGGGGAGCGCGTGGCGGTCAGCGGCACGCTGCGGTTGGTGCCAGGCGCGCCCGTCAAGGCCGTGGAGGCCAAGCCAGGCGCCGCGCCTGCCGCAGCCAGCGGCGCAGCGCCTGCGGCTCCGGCTCCGGCGTCGGGTGCCGCAGCGACGACAGGGGGCAAGTCATGAAACTTGCCCACTTTTGTATCGACCGGCCCATCTTTGCGTCGGTCATTTCCATCGTCATCACGGTGGGCGGCCTGGTAGCCCTGACCAAGCTGCCGATTGCCCAGTTTCCGGATATCACACCACCGACGATTACCGTCACGACCCGTTACCCGGGCGCCAGCGCGGAAGTGGTCGCCCAGAACGTGGCCGCGCCGATCGAGCAGCAGGTCAACGGCGCGGACCGGATGATGTACATGAACTCGACGAGTTCCTCGACCGGTGACCTGACGCTGACCACGTACTTCGAGATCGGCACGGACCCGGAACTCGCGCAGGTCGACGTGCAGAACCGCGTCAACCTGGCGCTGCCCACGCTGCCGAACGAGGTCACGTCGCAGGGCGTGTCGGTGCAGAAGCGTTCGTCGGCATTCATGATGGTGATCGCCATCTATTCGCCGGATAACAGCTACGACCAGGTCTTTGTCGGCAATTACGCCAACATCTATGTGCTGGACGCGATCAAGCGCATCCCGGGCGCCAACCAGTCCTCCATCTTCGGCGTCCCGGACTATGCGATGCGCATCTGGCTCAGGCCGGACCGCATGGCGTCGCTCGGGATCACCACCGAGGACGTGAAGAACGCTGTGGCCAACCAGAACCAGCAGTTCTCCGCGGGGCGGATCGGGCAGTCGCCCACGGCCGGGCCGGTGCAGCAGACGTTCCCGATCGCCACCAAGGGCCGCATGACCGAGCCCGCCGAGTTCGAGAACATGATCCTGCGCGCGCAGTCCGGCGAAGCCGCGATCGTGCGGCTCAAGGATATCGGCCGCGCCGAGCTGGGGTCCAAAGACTATTCGCTGCGCAGCCGTTACAAGGGCAAGACCGCCACGCTGCTGGCGGTCTACCAGCAGCCGGGCGCGAACGCGCTGGACGTGGCCAAGCAGGTGCGCGCCACGCTGGCCGAGCTGAAGAAGAGTTTCCCGCCCGGGCTGGAGTATGAAATCGCGCTGGACACGACGGAGTTCGTGCATGAGTCAATCAATGAGGTGGTGCACACGCTGCGCGATGCCGTGATCCTCGTGATCCTGGTGGTGTACCTGTTCCTGCAAAGCTTCCGCGCCACGCTGGTGCCGATCCTGGCGGTGCCCGTGTCGATCATCGGAGCCTTTGTCGGGATGAGCGCCTTCGGCTTCTCGGTCAACATGCTGACTCTTTTCGGCATGGTGCTGGCAATCGGTATCGTGGTGGACGACGCGATCGTGGTGATCGAGAACGTCGAGCGCAACATGACGGAGTTCAACCTGCCTCCCAAGGAGGCCGCCAAGCGGGCGATGGACGAGGTGAGCGGGCCGGTGGTCGCCATCGTGCTGGTGCTGCTGGCGGTGTTCATTCCCGTAGCCTTCCTGTCAGGCATTACCGGTCAGCTCTACAAGCAGTTCGCGATCACGCTGGCAGTGTCCGTGACGTTGTCCGGCGTGGTGGCGCTGACGCTGTCGCCGGCGCTGGCGGCCATCCTGCTCAAGCCGGGAGAGCACAAGAAGAACCGCTTCTTCACCTGGTTCAACAACAAGTTCGACCAGCTGATTGGCGGCTACGACAAGTCGCTGCAGGTCGTCATCCGCCGGACCGTGATCTCGATTGCCCTGATCCTGGTCATGATCGCGGTCACCGTCCTGATGTTCATCCGTATCCCGACCTCGTTCCTGCCGGTGGAAGACCAGGGCTACCTGTTCGGCGCCGTGGTCATGCCCGATGCTGCCAGCCTCGACCGCACCGGGGATCTCACCAGGCGCGCTGAAACCTGGCTGGCCAAGCAGCCCGGTGTGTCGTCGGTGGCGACCGTGGATGGCTACAGCCTCATCGACTCTCAGAACAAGGCCAATTCCGGCACGCTGTTCATCACGCTCAAGGGCTTCGGCGAGCGCGGCAAGGGCGAAAGCGCCAATGACCTGATCATCAAGGGCAAGCAGGAGTTCTCCAAGTACCAGGACGGGCTTGCCCTGCCGATCAATCCGCCGTCGATCCCGGGCCTGGGCACGACCGGCGGGTTCGAGTTCTGGCTGCAGAGCACCGGGGACAGCACGTATCAGCAACTCGAGGAGAAAGTGCGCGAGTTCATGGCGAAGGCGCGCCAGCGGCCCGAGCTGACGGGCGTGAATTCGACCATCAACTCCCGCTCGCGCCAGTACCTGGTGGAGGTGGACCGCGAACGCTCGGAAACGCAGGGCGTGCCTGTCGAGAATGTGTACTCTGCGCTGCAGACGATGTTCGGCTCCCTGTATGTGAGCCAGTTCCCGAAGAACAGCCGCCTGTTCCAGGTGATCCTGCAGGCCGAGCCGCAATTCCGCTCGCGTCCGGAAGACCTGGACAAGGTGTACGTCCGCAACAGCAAGGGCGATATGGTTCCGATCAAGGCGGTGACCACGACCAAGTACGTGCCCGGCCCCGACATCGTCACGCGCTTCAACAACTTCCCGGCCGCCAAGATCGTTGGCGATGCCGCTCCCGGCTACAGCTCGGGGCAGGCGATCGCTGCGATGGAGGAGACCGCGCAAGAGGTGCTCGGACAGGGCTATGCCTACGCCTGGAGCGGTCAGGCCTATGAAGAAAAGTCCGCCGGTTCCACCGCGGCCTACGTCTTTGCTTTCGCCATGCTGATGGTGTTCCTGATCCTCGCCGCCCAATACGAGAAGTGGTCGCTGCCACTCGGCGTGCTGCTGGCGGTGCCGTTCGCGCTGTTCGGTGCGCTGCTTGGCATCCTGATGCGCGGCATGGAGAACGACGTCTACTTCCAGATCGGCCTCACCGTGCTGATCGCGCTGGCCGCGAAGAACGCCATCCTGATCTTCGAGTTCGCGGTGGAAATGCGCGAGAAGGAAGGGCTCAGCGCCTACGACGCGGCCATCCATGCCTCCAAGATGCGCCTGCGTCCGATCATCATGACCTCGCTGGCCTTCATCCTGGGCTGCGTGCCGCTGGCCATCGCCAGCGGGGCATCGGCGGCCAGCCGGCAATCGCTCGGGACAGGCGTGATCGGCGGCATGCTGGGCGCCACCGCGATCGCCCTGTTCTTCATCCCGATGTTCTTCTGGGGGCTGGAGCGCATGTCCGAAGGCAAGGCGAAGGGCGAACCCAAGTCCGGCGGCGCGGCGCAGCCGCCTGCCACGCCTGCGGCGGGAGAACCATCATGAGACCGCGTGCCTGGATGCTGGGCGCCTGCGCAGCAGCGGCGCTGGGCGGTTGCGCGATCGGGCCCAACTACCAGCGGCCGGAAACGCCCGATGTCGCGCAGTACCGCATGGACACCGGCCAGCTCGCCATCGCGGCGGACGGCGACTGGTGGAACCAGTTCGACGATCCGGTGCTCAATGCGCTGATCGACGAGGCGCTGGCGAACAACTACGACGTGCGCATCGCCGCCGCGCGCATCGACGAATTCCGCGGCCAGCTGATGGTCGCGCGCTCGGGCTTCTTTCCGCACGTGAACTTGAACGCGGCGGCCACGCGCCAGCGCGCGGGCACGTTCAACGGCACGCAGTTCGCATCGTTCGACGCGCCGCGCAATTCGTACCAGTTGCTGGCCAACGCAAGCTGGGAGCTGGACCTGTGGGGTCGCATCCGGCGCCAGGCCGAGGCCGCCGAGGCCAGCCTGTGGAATGCCGAGTACGCGCGTCGCGGCGTGGTGCTGTCGCTGGCCGCGTCGGTGGTGCAGGGCTATGCCACGCTGCGCGGGCTCGACGCCCAGCTCGAAGTCGCCAAGCAGACGCTGGATTCGCGCGCCAGCGGGCTCGATATCTTCAAGCAGCGCTATGAAGGCGGCGTCATCTCCGAGATGGAGCTGGCCCAGGCCCAGAATGACTTCTATGTCGCCGAGGCTTCCATTCCGCAGATCCGCACCGGCATTGCTCAGACGGAGAACGCGCTGTCAGTGCTGCTCGGGCGCCAGCCGGGGGCGATAGAGCGGGGCAAGGACATCTATGCGCTGCAGGCGCCGCCGGTGGGCGCCGACCTGCCCGCGCTGCTGCTGTCGCGCCGGCCCGACGTGCTGCAGGCCGAGCAGGCTGCGGTGGCGGCCAACGCGCAACTGGGCGCGGCGCAGGCGCTCTATCTGCCGTCCGTCAACCTGAGCGGCTTGTTCGGCGCGATCGCCTCGTCACCTGCGGGTTTGTGGGACAGTGCGTCGCGGGTGTGGGGGTTTGGTGCAGGGCTGACCCAGCCCATCTTCCAGGGCGGAGCGATCCGTGGCCAGGTGCAGACGGCGTCAGCGCAGCGCACCGAGGCCATGCTGGCCTATCAGGGCACCGTGCTGGCCGCGCTTGCCGACGTGAACACCGCCCTGGCCAACGGCGTCGAGACGCGTAATCGGCTGGGAAGCCTGCGCCAGCAGGAAAAAAGCCTGACCGTTTATGCCGACCAGGCCTATGCAAGATATGAGGGCGGCTATTCGAGCTACCTGGAAGTGACCAACGCGCGCGAGAAGCTGTTCGACGCGCAGCTGGCGGCGATCCAGGGGCAGGTCGACGTGCTCAACGGCACCGCGGCGCTGTACAAGTCGCTGGGCGGCGGCTGGCCGGCGGTGCCCGATGCGGTCAGGGGCGCAGGCATGCAGGGCAATGCGCCCGTCCTAGCGCGCTGACCATTCCCCTTCGCGCACGCCCAGCGCCGTCACCAGGCCGTAGGCGGTAATGCCCATCGCCACGCCCAGGAAATGCCCGTCCAGCCCCATGCCGGCGACATTGGCCAGCAGCCAGCCGCCGCCGGCAGCCAGGCCGATCCGGCACAGGCCGGCCGCCATCGGCCAGCGCATGCGGCCCGCGCCCATCGACGCAAAGTACAGCGCCATGCCAAGCCCGAAGCCGCCGAAGGCCGGCCCGACCCAGGACAGCGCGCGCGCTGCAATGGCCGCTACCTGCTGGTCCCGCGTGAACAGTATGGCGAACCGGTGCGGCATCATGCCGACCAGCGCGCCGGCCAGCCCGGCGATGAGCAGCGCCAGCAGCGCGCCGACCCACGCCGTGCGGCGTGCGGTATGCCAGTCGCCCGCGCCGACCGCGCGGCCGACCAGCGCGGTCAGCGCCGAGCCGACGCCGAACGCCAGCGGGATCATCAGGAATTCCAGCCGTGCCGAGATGCCGTAGGCAGCCACGGCCGCCGTGCCGTGATGTCGCAGCTGCGCGGTGACGAGGATGGTGGTCAGGTTGGCCACCGAGGCCAGCGCGCACGCCACCAGCCCGACCGACAGGATGCGCGCGAACAGTGCCCGCGACGGGCGCATGCGCAGCACCGGCACGAAGCCTGCGCCGCCGCGCGCCACCACCACGGCCATCGCCAGCGCCGCGGCCCACGACACCGCGGCCAGCGCCGCGCCAATGCCGGCCAGGCCCATGCCCAGCGGCTCGGCCAGCAGCCACGACAGCAGCGGGAACGCCAGCCACATCAGCGCCAGCACGCGCGCGGCCAGCGCGTGGCGTCCGCCGCCGCGCAGCACCGAAGCGAGCGTATTGGCGAGCCAGGCCGGCACCGCGCCCGCGCCAAACAGCCAGATGGCATAGGTGGCCGCTGCCTCCGCTGCCGTGACCCCGGCCACCGCGCCCAGCACGCCGCGCGGGAAGCCCGCCAGCACGACGGCGAACGCCAGTCCGGCCGTGACTGCGATGATGAGCGCGTGCAGCACCAGTGACGAGGCTTCTTCGCGCTTGTTGGCGCCCAGCGCGCGGGCGATGGCGGACACCACGCCGCCGCCCATGGCGCCTGCGGACATCTGCTGCAGCAGCAGCGCGAACGGCAGCACCACGGCCCAGCCGGCCAGGGCCGCGGTGCCCTGGCGTGCGGCGAGCCAGGTCTCCACCAGTTGCGCGCCGGCCTGCAGCAGCGCAATCACGGCAGTGGGGCCGGCCAGGCTGCCGATGCGCCGCGCCAGCTCGGTTGCCGGTACGGGGTCGGCGCTGCCGGATTTGGCGACGGTACTGGATACGGTCATGGCTGGCGTTTCAGGCATGGTTGTCCTCCGGCTCGGCGGCGGCTTCGCCGAAGCGGCGCCGCAGCAAGTGGCCGGCGCCAGGGCCGGGCATGACACTGAGGTCGTCCAGCGTGATGGCGCTGCCGTCGGCGCGCGTGAGCGAGGGCGGCGAGATTTCGGTGCCGCTGCGTTTGTCCTGCAGCACCGTCAACGGACCCTTGTCATCGGTCATCCAGCGATCGGCCCAGGCCTTGAGCGCGACATAGGCCGGGAAGAAGTCCCGCCCCTTTTCCGTAAGCTGGTAGACGTGGCGCCCGCCGCCTTCAGGCGTGACGCGGGCCAGCAGTCCATGCGTGACCAGCGTCTTCAGCCGCGCGCTCAGAATGTTGGGCGCGATGCCCAGGTTTTTCTCGAACTCATCGAAGCGCGTGCTGCCGTAGAACGCTTCGCGCAGCACCAGGATGGCCCAGCGCTCTCCGAGCACCGCCATCGAGCGGGCCACCGGGCAGGGCATGGTGGTGAAATCTGTGGGGGGCATAGGTCTCCGTGCCTGCGGCGGGCTTTACTTTTGATTTGCAAGTTTATGAGATCATAGCTTGCAAATTGAAAGTTTGCACGGGGAGGGGGAGTGGCGGGTGCTGCTGTTTCGCCGGCGTAGCCGGCGAGTCACTTTTTGTCCGAGCGACAAAAAGTAACCAAAAAGCGCGTTTACTTGCCCTAGCGGGCGAATATTGATCGTAGTGTGCTGCGGGTGTTGTACGGGGATGGGCTTCAGAGAGTGCCTGGCTGCCTGCCGCGTGGTGCGCGTCCGCCGGTAGGCTTTCAGGCAATGATTGAACGAGCCCCGAAACTGTCCGTGGTCCCTGCTGCTACCGACATCGTGTAATCGCCTTCGGC
>NZ_JBYOJR010000022.1:0-118985 GCF_057798915.1 Cupriavidus sp. 22TCCZM01-5 | reverse complement strand
CAGCTCCATGTTGTAGTTCAGGCCACCGCGGATGATGTGCATGTGGCTGTCGATCAGCCCGGGGATCACGCGGCGTCCGCCGAGATCGATCACGCGGGTGTTGGCGGCGGCGGTCTGCATGACCTCCTGCTTCGTGCCGACAGCGGCAAAGCGGCCATCGCGGATGGCGACGGCTTCGGCTTGTGGATTGGCGCGGTCCAGCGTGGTGAACTTGCCATTGACGAGAATCAGGTCCGGGGCGGTCGAAGCATTCATGGCGAAACTCCTGGAGGCGGCCGCCGCGCCGAGCGCTGCGGCTCCGGCAATGAACTGGCGACGGGTCATGGGCGGGACGTTGCGGTCCGTATTATCGTTCTCGCTGGGCATTTCTGTCTGGTGGAAAACGGGCGGGAATGGCGAACCGGTCAGTCGCGGCATGCCCCCGGCCGCGAGGGCGCCGGGGGCGCGTTGGCAGCTTTCGGGCGGGCACCGCAGCATTCCCGCAGCGCCCGGGCTCAGCCAGTGAAAGTATCAGCGCGCAGGAACGGCAGGAATGGCATCGTGCTTGGTCGCCGTGCGTTGCGGCGCCTTGTGCACCATCGTGTACGCATAGTCCACACCCATGCCATAGGCACCGGAATGCTCCTTGACCAGCGCCATCACGGCGTCATAGGTGTCGCGGCGCGCCCAGTCGCGCTGCCACTCGAGCAGGACCTGCTGCCAGGTAACGGGCACGACGCCGGCCTGGATCATACGCTGCATGGAATACTCGTGCGCTTCCTTCGACGTGCCACCCGATGCATCGGCAACCATGTAGATCTCGTAGTTGCCCTCAAGCATGGCGCTCAGCGCGAAGGTGTTATTGCAGACCTCGGTCCACAGGCCGGAGACCACGACTTTCTTGCGGCCCGCCGCTGCCAATGCGTCACGCACCTTCTGGTCGTCCCACGAATTCATCGAGGTGCGTTCCAGCAGCTTGTGGTCGGGAAATACGTCGAGCAGTTCGGGATAGGTGAAGCCGGAGAAACTCTCGCTTTCCACGGTGGTGATCGTGGTCGGAATGTTGAAGATCTTCGCGGCCTTCGCCAGTCCGACTACATTGTTCTTCAGGACTTGCCGGTCGATCGACTGCACGCCGAATGCCATCTGCGGCTGCTGGTCAATGAAGATCAGCTGGCAGTTCTGGGGGGTCAGTACTTCAAGCTTCGGATTGCTCACGGGTTTTCTCCTGGAACGAAAAAGGACAGCCATGTCGCCGGTTCGGCAAGCGGGCCTGCACGGTGACATGGTGGGGGGGATTGCATAGATGGGCACCGACGGCAGCGCGCACGCGCCTGCGCGTCGGCAGCGATATCCGCGTGACTGTCGTGCAATGGCACGCCGATGAACGGTACCGGGCACTTCCCGGACCGTCCTTGTCGCGTGGCGAAAGTATATCGAGGCAATCGTCGCAGGCATAACGGATTGTTTCGAACAGACTATTCGAAGAAATGGATGGAGGAGGGAACTTCTATTTCCTGCTGCCTGCGGTGATGCGGATAATGAAACTGTGATGAAAAATTGGCTCTGATATTCGAGCGATGATGAATTAAGATGGGTCGCTTTACCGGGCATCGCGGTCGCATGCCTGGTGCAAGCGCTACGCGCAAGGGGAATCTTCGATGATCGAGCATGGCCGTATCACCACGCCCGGGACCGGCACCGGGCTATCCCGGTTCGCCACGCCGGCCGTTCGCTGGGTGGCGTTGCTGGGACTGTGCGCCGCCTACCTGCAGGGCGGACTGAACAAGGCGCTGGACTTTCCCGCCGCGATCGCGGAGATGCAGCATTTCGGCCTGGCACCGGCAGGACCGCTGGCGACCGCGACCATCGTGCTGGAACTGGGCGCGTCGGCCATGATCCTGATGGGCTTCTACCGCTGGCTGGGCGCGCTCGGCCTGGCCGGCTTCACGCTGATGGCCACGTTCCTGGCCAATCGATTCTGGGAAGTCTCCGGCGACGCGCGCTTCATGATGGAGAACTCGTTTTTCGAACACCTTGGGTTGGTGGGCGGGTTCCTGCTGGTGGCCTGGCACGACGTGCGCGACAGGCCCTAGTCGGCTGCGCCGTTCGGATGGCCCCGCGTACAACGGTACCTCGAGGCGCCATGCGCCGTGGCAGCAATGGCTGGATGCCAGGGTTGCCGCTGCCAGTGCGTCACGCCGGGGCCTGAAGGCCCAGGCGCTCCTGCAGGGTTGCGGCCAGGGCATCCTTGCGCTCGATCCACCAGCCGATGGCCCGGCCCGGGTCCTTGTCCTTGCTGCGCCACGCGATATGCAGCATCAGCGGCGGGCGTTCCTCGCCGAGCCGCCTGTCCACGAGCTGCCCCTTGTCAAGGTATGGCTGCGCCGCGCAGGCCGGCAGGTAGCCGCAGGCCAGCCCGGACAGCAGCACCGACAGCTTGGCATCGAGCGTCGGCACGCTGATGTGCTTCTGCCCTTCCACGAGCGGCCGAACCATATCGGCGGCGTCTTCCTGCGGCAGGCTGACTTCCACGAACTGATGCTGCCACAGCACGGCGCAGTCGATCGGCTCTTCGGCAGCCGCCAGGGGGTGCCTGGGCGCGACCACGAAGACAGATCGCACGCTTCCGGCCGGCACGGAGAACAGGCCCTGGACCGCGGGCGGATCGCCGGCGGCGCCAATCAGGAGGTCCACGCTGTTCGATGCCAGCGCCTTCCAGTTGTTGCCGAGCATTTCCTGTGAAAACAACAGCCGGGTATAGCTGTTTTCCGCCTGGAATGCCGAGACGAACGGCAGTACCGCATCAAACGGCACCAGCGCGTCCGTGGCGATCCTGAGTTCGGACTCCCAGCCCGCTTCCGCCCGCCTGACGCGCTCCTCAAGGTCATTGGCGGCGCGCAGCAAGCGGCGGCCTTCATCGAGCAGGACTTCGCCCGCGGTGGTCAGGCTGACACGGTGCGCACTGCGATCGAACACCGTGACGCCCAGGTCGCTTTCCAGCTTCTGCACGACGTAGCTCAGCGAAGACGGGGCCTTATGCAGCTCCTTGCCGGCAAGTCCGAACGTGCCGCAGCGTGCAATGGATTCGACTACCTGAAGCGCGTCCAGTGTGATTTTCATCTTTGAGGTTATGGATCAGTCTGTTCGAAAATATCATCGATATTTCGATTTTTTATATATTAACGGGTCAATGAACCGGGGGTCGAATTCTCGAATTTCGGAGTGCGGCGGGTCGGAGACCTAGCGCTCAGTCCGGTCTGTTTCTCCAGTCACTACCCAATGGCCGCGCCACGTCTTCGAGCGGCCTCCGCTCCGCGTTCACGCCATAGCGCAAGGCCAGAAGCCCGGCGATGATCACCAGCGCGGCCCCGAGTCCGTAGCCCGCCGCCACGGCTGCGCGGCTGCCGCGCTCGATCAGCGCGCCAAGCAAGACCGGCGCGACGAAGCCGCCCATGCCCGTGCCCACCGCGTAGAAGACCGAGATGGCCAGCGCCCGCATTTCCAGCGGAAAGACTTCACTGGCCGTCAGGTAGGCCGAGCTGGCCGCGGCCGAGGCCAGGAAGAACACCGCGGACCAGCACAGCGCCTGGCCGGTCGCGTCGAGCCAGCCCTGCGTGAAGGCCCATCCGGTTGCTGCCAGTCCGAGTCCCGACAGCACATAGGTGATCGCGATCATCCTGCGCCGGCCGACCCGGTCGAAGAGCGGCCCCAGCACCAGCGGCCCGGCGGCGTTGCCGAGCGCGAACGGGAACAGGTAGAGCGCCACGCGGCTGTCCGGCACGGCGTAGAAGCGCGTGAGCACGAGCGCGTAGGTGAAGAAGATGGCGTTATAGAAGAAGGCCTGCGCCAGCATGAGCGCCAGCGTGATCAGGCTGCGCTGCCGGTAGCGCAGCATCAGCAGCCGCAGCACGTCGCCCACGGAGGGATGCACCGACGCGTGGGGCACCGGGCCGGAAGGCGCCATGGACGCGAGCGTGTGCGCTTGCCGCGTCGCGTACACCTGCGCCTCGATGCTGGCAATGATCTGCTCCGCCTCGGCCAGCCGGCCATGCGTGGCCAGCCAGCGCGGGCTTTCCGGCACGCGCCGGCGTACCAGCATGATGGCGAAGGCCAGCACCGCGCCCAGCGCGAAGCAGGCGCGCCAGCCCCACACCGGTCCCAGCAAGCGCGGGTCGAGCAGCACCAGGCTGAGCCCGGCGCCAAGCGCCGCGCCCAGCCAGAAGCTGCCATTGATGGCCAGGTTGACGCGGCCGCGCACGCGCGCGGGAATCAGTTCGTCGATGGCGGAATTGATGGCGGCATATTCGCCTCCGATGCCGAGGCCGGTGAAGAAGCGGCACAGCGCGAACATGGCGAAGCCGGGTGAGAAAGCCGTGGCCAGCGTCGCCACCATGTATACGAGCAGCGTGGCCAGGAACAGGCGTTTGCGGCCAAGCCGGTCGGCCATGCGGCCGAACACCAGCGCGCCGAGCACGGCGCCGCCGACATAGAGCGAACCCGTCCAGCCGACTTCGGTCGCGCTCAGCGCCAGCGTGTCGCGCCGTTCGAGCACGGCACCGACCGAGCCGACCAGCGTGACCTCGAGGCCATCGAGGACCCACGCGATGCCCAGCGCCAGCACGACGCGCCAGTGCCAGCGGGACCAGGGCAGGCAGTCCAGCCGGGCAGGAATGCCGGTCTGCGAGCCGCTCGGGGAAGAGTAGGAACTACCTCGCGTTGAAATGTCGAGATCCGAAGCCAGACCCGCACGCACCCATGCGTGGGCCGATGCGGGTCAGTATAGGCGTTCGGTGATATGAGCCGGCGCGGGCGGACTGGCGAGGTCGGCGCCGCGCCGGGCGCCCTTCTGCGGACTGGAGCGCGAGTGGCTCAGCGGCCACAACCCATGGCGCGCAGCATCGAATGGCCGTTGCTCGTCAGGCGCGGACTCTGCCTGTGGCCATGCAGGATCTCGAGCTGGACGAGTTCCTTGTCTACAAGTGCGTGGAGGTCGACCGGGTCGATCTGCCGGGAGTCAGTGGTATCGAGGGATTCGGGGCCGCCGCTGATCAGCAGCAGTGTCGCGAGTTCATGCGGGCTCAGCACGTTCGTCTCCTTGGATGCAGGGGGTCGCTTTGCTGGGGACTGGCGCGGCGGAGTGCCGCGCGTTCGAAGCCACGGGGATTACGCAAGACGCATGCCTGCGCCATGCACCGATGCGGCGCGATGCTGCGGGCGCGTCGGCACATTCCGAGGACTAAGCCGTTTGACGCCGGGACAGTGGCCCGGTTCCGCATGTAATGACGTTCTGGGCTTGCCGCAGTTAAGCCGGGTGCACTACAACCAATAAAGCGGTCGATGTCGCCTTGCCGCCGTTGCGGATCGCGTGTGGCACGTCAGCCGCATAGCGTGCCGTTTCACCATGCCGCAGCTTCTTTTCTTCCGTTCCGGCCTGCACCGACATGGCGCCACTCAGCACCGAAAGATGCTCCTGCGTACCGGCCTCGTGGGCCTCGGACGCCAGTACGCCGCCGGCCTGGATCGTCAGCTCGTACCACTCGAAGCGCCCGGCCAGTTCGATCGGGCCGAGAATCTTCAGTTCGCAGTGCCCGTCGGGGCTCTTGAGCGAGGGGATGGCGTGCGGCTGCACCAGCGCGATACCGCTTGCCGCACGGCCGCCCGCGTCGGCGGACAGCAGCTCCGCGAGGTTGATGCCCAGCGCGTTCGCCAGGCGCCACAGCACCGCCACGGTCGGGTTGGTCAGGTTGCGTTCGATCTGCGACAGCATCGACTTGGACACGCCGGCCCGGCGCGACAGGTCGTCGAGCGAAAGCTGCTGCTGCTGGCGCAGCGCCTGCAGTGCGGCGCCAACGGCGGGCGGCCCATCGGCCTGCGAATTCTGGACGGGGGGTTGCGTCACGGCGTGTCGTTCGTTATATTGCACAAAACGTTCTTTATGACGAACGTGTTCGATTTATCGATCAGATCCTAGCATCGGGAGCCAAACCATGTCGAGTGCCGAGGCATTCTACGCATCCGTGCGTGCCGAGCTTGATGCCATCCGCCAGGCCGGGCTGTACAAGGAAGAGCGCGTCATCGCCACGCCGCAGGGCGCGCGCGTGCGCACCGTTGACGGCCGCGAGGTCATCAACCTGTGTGCCAACAACTACCTTGGCCTGTCCTCGCATCCGCGCGTGATCGAGGCCGCGCACGAGGCGCTGCGCACGCACGGCTTCGGCCTGAGTTCGGTGCGCTTCATCTGCGGCACGCAGGACCTGCACAAGACGCTGGAAGCCAGGCTGGCCAGTTTCCTCGGCACAGAGGACACCATCCTCTACGGCTCCGCGTTCGATGCCAACGGCGGGCTGTTCGAAACCCTGCTGGGCGCGGAAGACGCCATCATCAGCGACGAACTCAACCACGCCTCCATCATCGACGGCATCCGCCTGAGCAAGGCACGCCGCTACCGCTACAAGCACAACGACATGGATGATCTGCGCGCGCAACTGGCGCAGGCCGAGGCCGATGGCGTGCGCTACAAACTGGTGTTTACCGACGGCGTGTTCTCCATGGACGGCACCATTGCGCGCCTGGACAAGATGCGCACCCTCTGCGACGCGCATGGCGCGCTGCTCGGCATCGACGAATGCCATGCCACGGGTTTCCTGGGCGCGCGCGGGCGCGGCACGCATGAACTGCGCGGCCTGTTCGGCAAGATCGACATCATCACCGGCACGCTGGGCAAGGCGCTCGGCGGCGCGTCCGGCGGCTTCACCAGCGCGCGCAAGGAAGTGGTCGCGCTGCTGCGCCAGCGCTCGCGGCCGTACCTGTTCTCGAATACCGTCGCGCCGGCCATCGTGGGCGCGTCGATCGCCGTGCTCGACATCCTGGAAGGCAGCACGGAACTGCGCGACCGGCTGGAGCGCAACACCGCGTTCTTCCGCAAGGGCCTGGCAACGCTGGGCTTCGACGTGAAGCCGGGCGAGCACCCGATCATCCCGATCATGGTCTACGACGCGGAAAAGGCCCAGAAACTCGCGCAACGGCTGCTGGAGCTGGGTGTGTACGTGGTGGGCTTCTTCTATCCCGTGGTGCCGAAGGGGCAGGCGCGCATCCGCGTGCAGATGAGCGCGCTGCACGACGAAGCGGCATTGCAGGCCGCGCTCGATGCGTTCGGCCAGGCCGGCCGTGAACTGGGGCTGGTCCGATGAGCGACGCGGCACCGAAAATCCTGATCGTCGGCGCGAACGGGCAGATCGGCTCCGAGCTTGCGCTGGCGCTGGCCGAGCGTTATGGCAGGACCAGCGTCATCACGTCCGACGTGGTGCCGACCGGGCGCCATGTGCACCTGACGCACGAGATGCTCAACGCCACCGACCGCGGCGGGCTGGCGACGATCGTCGAACGCCATGGCATCACGCAGATCTACCTGCTCGCGGCAGCCTTGTCGGCCACCGGCGAGAAGGCGCCGCAATGGGCGTGGAACCTCAACATGACCAGCCTGCTGAACGTGCTCGAGCACGCGCGGCAGTTCGGCATCGAGCGCGTGTTCTGGCCGAGTTCCATTGCCGCCTTCGGTCCCACCACGCCGCGCGAGCACACGCCGCAGAAGACCGTGATGGAGCCGACGACCGTCTATGGCATTTCCAAGCAGGCGGGCGAGGGCTGGTGCCGCTGGTATCACGACAACCATGGCGTGGACGTGCGCAGCCTGCGCTATCCGGGCCTGATCTCGCACAAGACGCCGCCAGGCGGCGGCACCACCGACTACGCCGTGGACATCTTCCACTCGGCCGTGAAAGGCGAGCCCTATACCTGCTTCCTGCGCGAAGACGAGCGGCTGCCGATGATGTACATGCCCGACGCCATCCGCGCGACCATCGAACTGATGGAGGCGCCGGCGGACAAGCTCACCGAACGCGGCAGCTACAACATTGCCGGCGTCAGCTTCACGCCGGCCGAGATTGCCGCGGCGATTCGCAAGCAGGTGCCGGGGTTCGAGGTGCGCTACGAACCGGACTACCGGCAGGCGATCGCGCAGGGCTGGCCGGATTCGATCGATGATTCGGTGGCGCGCACCGACTGGGGCTGGGCACGGCAATACGGGCTGGAGGAAATGGTCCGGGACATGCTGGAGAACCTGCGCCACGCGTGATGCACAAACGTGCAGGGTGAGGCGGTCGGGACCAGCACGCGGGGCATGTCATGTCTGTTTCGTCTGTTTCTTTTCGGCGCCGGATGGCATGCCAGTATCCTGTTTCGGTATACTGTGCAGCAAAGACGGCTTACCCCCAGACCAGATGACACAGTCCGAGAAGAAGAGCATGGCCGGCGAGATCAAGGCCACGATCCAGCGCGAGATCGAGGATGGCGACATGCCGCCCGGTACCCCGCTGGACGAACGCATGCTGGCCGAGCGCTTCGGCGTTTCCCGCACGCCGGTGCGGGAGGCGCTGCAGCAGCTGTCCGTGCAGAACATGGTCCGCATCGTGCCGCGCGTGGGCGTATTCGTGTCGCGCCTGTCGATCACGCAGTTGCGCGAAACCCTGGAGCTGCTTGGCGAGCTGGAAGCCGTGGCGGCGAAGCTGGCCGCGCGCCGCATGGACGATGATCAGCGCGCCAGCCTGAAGGCGGCCCGCGCCGAATGCGAGCAGGCGCATGCCGAAGACGATGGCAAGCGCTTTGCCAAGGCCAATGCGGAGTTCCATGACACGGTCTATGCGGGTAGCCACAACGAATACCTGGTGGCGCAGATCCAGGGTATCCGCCGGCTGATGCAGCGCTACCGCCCGCGCATCTTCCAGACGCCGGCGCGCCGGCAGCGCGTGCTGGAAGACCACCAGCGGCTTGCCGAGGCCATCCTGAGCGGCGATGAAGCCGCCGCGCACGCGGCCATGCTTGAACACGCGCCGGTTGGCACGACCGGATTCTCGGAGTTCCTTTCCACCTTGCCGGCCAGCTACCTCGAGGGCGAGGGCGGCGGCGAGGCGACCACCGCCAAGAGCGCCGCACCCCGCGGCGGCGCCAGGCGTGGCCGCAAGCCCGCCGCCCCGCGGGCGGCCTGATCCGCCAGCGGGCGGCCCGAATGCTGCCCCTCTCTCATAGGCTCTCATAGGAGGGGTGAGCCCTTCGCGGCGCCCCCTCGGGCGGCAACTCAGAACTTGTGCCGCATGCCCATCGCGATGCCAAACTGGCTCTTCTCGTTCGGCGCGATCTGGTAAGCGGCTGCGGCGCCATTCAGGCTTTCGAAGTTCAGCGACGCATTCTTGGTGTATGCCGTGCTGAGGTAGACATCGGTGCGCTTGGACAATGAGTAATCCGCGATGAAGGTGACCTGCCACGGGTTGCTCGGATTGGTCTGGCTGGTTGTTGTGTACTGCGACTTGACGTTGTCGTAGTAGAACGCGCCCGTGAGCTGCAACGCCCCGGTTGCCTGGTAGTTCAGCGCAAACCACCACAGGTCGTCGCGCGCAGCGGTATTGGCCGCGCGCGTTCCGTTGTTGTTGTACCGGTACGCCGCCTGGGCCAGCAGCGCCGGCGTGATCTGGTAGCGCAGGCCCAGCGCTGCCTTCTGCGTGCGGGTGTAATCGGCGGTCTTGGCGCTGTTGAGGCTGTCATAGGCACCGGCAACGCCGAACGAGCCGAAACGGTAGTCGAAGCCGCCGCCGAAGGCCGACGAACCCGTGACCGTTCCGGGCTGCTCGCCAAAGGCCCAGTGTGCTTCGGCCGTCAGCGGGCCCAGGTCGACATGGTATTTCACCATGTTGTCTTCGCGCAGGTTCGCGCCGGCAATGCCGACCACCGGTTCATACGTGGTGGCATACGCCGTGGGCGAGTAGTTGGCCATCATCAGGAACAGCGAAGTATATTGCCGGCCCAGCGTCACTTGCTGCGTGCCGCTGCGCAGGCCGACCCATGCCTGGCGGCCGAACAGACGTCCGCCTTGCGTGGAAACGCCGTTATCCAGGCTGAACCCGCTTTCCAGTGCAAAGATCGCCTGATTACCGCCCCCCAAATCTTCAGTGCCGCGCAAGCCCCAACGGCTGGGGGATAAGCCCCCCGAGTTCACGCCGACCTTGGAATGGCCGTCAGGGCCAGTCCCGAGGTTGTTGTTGGTGTATTCCATGTTGGCATCGGCCACACCGTACAGCGTGACGCCCGACGTCTGCGCGGCCGCGGTGGCGCTGGCGATGACGCAGGCAAGGCCGACCAGGTTTCTTTTCATGCTGTTCTCCTCCATGTTTTGGCTGTCATTTCCGCGATTCGGGAAGTGGCAGAACTATCGCTTACTGGTATGTTTATAAAAAATAGTGGTATACGTTAGTCCGTATTAGGAATGCAACGAGAGTGCGGGACCAGGTCGTGAAAATGGCTGCCCGCGGCTTCACGCGTGACCGCGCTGGTAGTCGGCGAAAGTCTTCCCTGCGCGCGCCAGCCGGGCCAGCAGCGGTGCCGGTTCCCACCAGTAGCCGTGCTGCGCGTGGAAGCGCTCGATGTCGGCGTACACCTCGCGCAGCCCGATGCGGTCGGCGTAGTACATCGGGCCGCCATGGCGCGCGGGAAAGCCGTAGCCGGTCAGGTAGACGGTGTCGATGTCGCTGGGCCGCAGCGCCACGCCGGCTTCGAGCAGCTTCGCGCCCTCGTTGACCATGCCGTAGACGCAGCGCTTGATGATTTCCTCGGCGCCGATGGGGCGCCGTGCGATGCCGAGCCGCGCGGATTCCTGTTCGATGAAGGCTTCGACCTCCGGATCGCGCAGCGGCTGGCGGCTGCCGGGTTCATAGCGGTACCAGCCTTTGCCGCTTTTCTGTCCCAGGCGCCCAAGTTCGGTCAGCTTGAGGATCAGGTCGTTCCAGCGCCGGTCCTGCGGCCGTGTCGCCATCTGCGCCTTGCGGGTCTGGTAGCCCACGTCATTGCCGGCCATGTCGTGCACGGCGAAGATGCCCATGGCATAGCCGAAACCGGTGAGGGCCTGGTCGACCTCATGAGGAAGCGCTCCCTCCTCGAGCAGGAAATGCGCTTCGCGCGTGTAGTTGCGGAACAGCGCATTGCCGATGAAGCCGGGGTAGACACGGGCCAGCACGGCGGTCTTTCCCATGCGCCGTCCCAGGTCCATCAGCGTGGCGATCACGTCCGGCGCGGTGTCGCGGGCACGCACCACTTCGAGCAGGCGCATCACGTGTGCCGGGCTGAAGAAATGGGCGCCGACCACGTCTTGCGGGCGGCGCGTGACCGCCGCGATGGCATCGACGTCCAGCCCCGATGTATTGGTCGCCAGGATGGCGCCGGGCTTGCACCGCGCGTCGAGTTCGCGGAACACTTGCTGCTTCAGCGACATGTCCTCGAAGACGGCTTCGATCACCATGTCGGCGGACGCGGCATCGGCCAGGGTAACGGAGCCTTTTATGAGCGAAAGCCTGGCTTCCATGGCTGACGCTTCCAGCTTGCCGCGCGAGACGCTGCCGGCGTAGTTGTCGCGCACGCGGCGCAGGCCGGTATCCAGCCCTTGCTGGCTGCTGTCGATCAGCGTGACCGGAATGCCGATATTGGCCAGCGCCATCGCAATGCCGCCGCCCATGGTGCCTGCGCCAATCACGGCAACGTGGTTGACGGGGCGCAGCGGCAGGTCCTGCGGGAAGTCCGGGATATGGGCCGCTTCAGCCTGGGCGAAGCGGACATAGTCTGCCGTGGCCTGTGCTTCGGCATCGGCGCTCGATGGAATCGTGGTGGTGGTCGTCATGGCGTTGCTTGGCTCATTCTGATTTCGCGCCGGAGGCGGCGAGGGGTTTGGCACGGCCTTCGACGAAATCGCGCAGGCGTTCTGCCGCCTCTGGCGGGCGCGGGATGTTCGAGGTCAGGTACTCGACGAACAGCCCGTCGTCGTGCGACAGGTCGTTGATGCGCGGCAGCACGTTGGTGATGCGCCAGTTCGTGTCGGCGGTATTGCGCGCGGCCAGCGCGGCCAGTTCGCGCGCCTTGGCCAGCGCCTGGCCCTGCGGTACCACGTAGCGCACGATGTGTTCGCGCTCGCCTTCCTGCGCATTGAGCAGGCGGCCGGTCAGCATCATGTCGGCCATGACGGTGTAGCCCACCACGCGCTGGATGCGCACGGTGCCCCCGCCGCCGACAAAGATGCCGCGCTGTCCTTCCGGCAGGCCGAACAGCGCCGATTCGTCCGCGACGCGGATATGCGCGGCCGTGGCCAGTTCCAGCCCGCCGCCCACCACTGCGCCGTGCAGCGCCGCGACGAACGGGATGGGGCCGCGCGCGATGCCGTCGAACACGGTGTGCCAGGAATGGCGCGTGCGCTTGCGCGGACGCGGCTGCTCGCCCGAGGCGCGCGCCAGCGCTTCCTTCAGGTCCAGTCCTGCGCAGAAGTTGCTGCCGTGGCCGAACAGCACGCCCACGTCGGCTTCCTCGCCGGCGCGCACCACGGCGTCGTGCAGGGCCCACACCACGTCTTCGTTGATGGCATTGCGCTTGTCGGGGCGGTTAAGGCCGATCAGGGCGACGTTGCCGTCGAGTTCATAGGTCACCAGTTCATTGCTCATGGTCTTGCTTCCTTCTTGAATATGGGGGCTGCCGCGCACCGCTCAGAGATCCAGCACGAGCTTGCGGCTCTTGGCGCCGGAGCAGCAGATCATCATGCGCTGGTTGGTGGCGCGCTCGGCTTCGCTCAGCACGAGGTCGCGGTGATCCGGCACACCTTCCAGCACGCGCACCTCGCAGGTGCCGCATACGCCTTCCTGACACGAGTAGGGTGGTTCGATGCCCTCGCTGAGCAGGCAGTCCAGGATGGTCTTTCCGCTTGGCACTTCGAGGCTGCGCTTGCTGTGCGCCAGTTCCACGACGAAGCCCCCCTCGGTGGCGGCGGCCTCGCGCGCGGCGAAGTACTCGCGGTGTACGCGCGCTGGTGGAAGCGCCTGGGTTGCCGCCTCGAAGGCGTCGAGCATTGGCACCGGGCCGCAGCAATAGATGTGGGCGTTGCCTGGCAGGTCGGCTGCAATGGCAGGGATGTCCAGCATCTTGCCCCCCGCCTCGCGGTCGAAGGCGACGTGCACGTTGGCGCAGTCGCGGCCATCCATGGCCTCCAGTGCGTCGATGAAGGCAGCCTGCTTGCGCGTGCGCGCCGCGTAGTGCAGGCGCCAGGGCCGGCCGAGCGTGCGCAGGCGCTGGATCATGCCGAAGATCGGCGTGATGCCGATGCCGCCCGCGATGAACACGCTCAGCGGCGCGCCTTCTTCCAGCGGGAAGTTGTTGCGTGGCGGGGAGACGGTGAGGATGTCGCCGGGGCGTAGCGTTTCGTGCAGGTAGCGCGAGCCACCGCGGCTCTGGGGATCTTTGTTGACGCCAATGACGTAGCGGTGCCGCTCGTCGGGCCTGTTCAGCAGTGAGTAGCTGCGGATCAGCCCGTTGGGCAGGTGCAGGTCGATGTGGGCGCCGGCGTCGAAGACTGGCAGTTCCTTGAGCGGCGGCTCGGCGCGCAGTTCGTAGCTGAGGATGCCATCGGCCTCCCAGGTAATCGACCTGACGCGCAGTTGCAGGGTTTCGGTAGGGTTCATTGATTCTCTCCAGGCTTGGCACCAGCGGCCATGGGCTTCGCAGCGGGGCAGGTGCCGGCGCTCAGATATCCACGACGTCGATGTCCTCGATCGCGACGCCAGTGGCGGCCTCGTAGGCACGCCGGACGGCTTCCGGCTGTCCGGCGTGGAAGATGAAGTGGCGTAGCAGCTTGTTCCACTTCGGATGGCACTCGTATTCGGCGCGCGGCAGCCCGTTGAGGAAGAAGTCGCGTGAATCGCACGGCAGCACCAGACGGTGGTTGGCCTGCGCGTCGCGGATGACGCCCTTGGGGTCGCGCCCTTGCGCTACCGAGTCGATATCGTCGAGCAGCCGCCGGCGGATCATGGCGATGCCCTTGTCGCTGGCGCCCAGGTTCTCGCGCGTGCGGTCCGTCACCGGTCCTTGCCCGACCCAGGCGATGATGTCCTGGTTGATGACGTGGCTGGAGATCCAGCGCCCCGTGGCCGGATCATGGGTGGGGCTCGTCCAGCTTGGAATCTCCCGCTGCACGAAGGGCTCCGCTTCGCGCGGGACACGGATGAAGGACCAGGTGACGCTCAGCGTGTTGGTGTCGTCGACCGGCACGCGCCATTCGAAGTGGTCGCCGAGGAAGAAGCCGTTCGGCCACAGGCAGACGCGTCCGATGGTCCACAGCGGGTGGCACTCGTCGGTATCCTCGCTGATGCGCTTGTAGAGAAAGCCGTGCTCGAACTCTTCGAAGGCGAGCTGCAGGTGCCGCGGCGCCCGCTGTCCCAGGTCGCCGCGCAGCCGCCGTCCCCAGTTCGCATGCATCCACTCGAAGTGCACGGGGTCGATGGAGTTTTCCTGCGCCTGCAGCCAGTTGCAGGGGACCTCGGCAAATACCACCTGGACGAAGCCATTGGCCCAGCTGAAGGGCTCCCAGTCCGGCAGTTGCGGAGCCGGGTCCGGCCCCAGATACGCCCACAGCATGCCGGCCTTGGCGGCAACGCGATAGGCCTTGAGGCGCACGCGGTCCAGTAGCCTGCCCGCCGGATCGACCACTTGCTCGAAGGGCTGCTCGACGCAGCGGCCGCGATGGTCGTAACACCAGCCATGGTAGTTGCAGCGCAAGCCGTCAGTTTCCACGTAACCATAGGCCAGATCGGCCCGGCGATGGGCGCAGTGCCTGTCCACCAAGCCGTAGTTACCGCTCAGGTCCTTGTAGAGCACCAAGTCCTCGCCCATCAGCCGAACAGGCTTGATCGGCTCGCGCTCCAGTTCATCGATGCCCGCGATCGGGTGCCAGTGGCGACGCAGCACCTCGCCCATGGGTGTACCCGCGCCGACATTGGTCAAGAGGCGATTCTTTTCCTCGCTCAGCATATCGTGTCCCTCTTGCCTCTAGAGCTCTGCGCGGAAGCCGGAGGCCTTGATGACAGGCGCCCAGGTTTCAAGTTCGGCGCGCTGGCGGCGAGCCATCTGCTGGCCATCCAGGTAGTCTGGTACGACCGCAAGCTGCTTCATCAGAAAATCGCGCGATTGCGGCGAAGACAGGATGGTGCGCAGCGCCGTCTGTATGCGCGCGATCTCCCTTGCCGGCGTGCGGGCCGGCGCCCACATCGCAGTCCAGCCGTCACCTTGGGTAACGTCGAAGCCTTGTTCGGCCATCGTGGGGATGTCTGGCGCCAACACGGAACGTTTGTCGCTGAAAATGCCGAGCAGCCGGACGCGCCCCGATTGGTGGTACTTGCGCAAATCCTCCAGCAGTGTGATAGCGCTAGCGATGTGGTCTCCGAGGAGATCGGTAATCATCGGAGGCGTACCCTTGTATGGAGCCACTGGCAGGTCAATTCCCGCGCTCCTGGCGAACTGGATGCCAAGGAAATGGTTCTGGCCTCCGAGTCCGGGCACACCGAAGTTGGCCTTGTCCGGATTGGCCTTGGCCCAGCGTACAAAGCCTGCAGCATTGCTCGCCTGCGTCCTGGTGCCGGCCGCCATGCCACATGGGAAGGAGACAAGTCCTGCCACCGGCTCGAAGTCCTTCCACAGATCCCATTTGAGTTGTTTGCCGAATACCAGCGTCTGGAAGGTCGGTGTCGCATTTGGCGCGATCATGTAGGTGAGACCGTCCGGCTGGGCTGTTTTCAGCGCATCGGCTGCCAGCCTGCCACCGGCACCAACACGGTTCTCAATGATCACCGGCTGATCGAGCAGCGCAGGCAGCGAATCAGCGAAGAACCGCGCGATGGCATCGGTGCCGCCACCGGGCGGCAGGCCCAACAGGATGCGGATGGCGGGTTTGCCGCGCAACTGTGCGAACGAAGCCGCGGGCGCGGCGAGTCCTGCGCACGCCGCCAGCAACAGCTGGCGGCGCGAGCGGAAGCGGGGGCTGGTCATTGTTGTCTCCGTCTTCTTTTCAGTCTTGCGCCGGCCGCTCAGGGCGCCGTGGTCAGCGAACGCCAGTCTTCGCCCGCGGGCAGCACGCCGCCGACCGAGACGATCCGGCTGTAGTCGAGGTCCGGGTTGTCGGCGAGCATCGGGGTCTTGCCGGCCACGAACTCGCGGACCGACTTCAACAGTGCCTGGCGCACGCGCAGCACCGCGCCGTCGGCCGAGCAGAGCTGCTCGGTGGTGCGGTCGGCAATCGGCCCTTGTCCGATGAACATGGCGAAGTCCTCGGTGCCCAGGTGCTGCGGAAACCCGGTGGCGTGGCCGCGGCGCATCAGGTCGCGGTTCTGGCCCCAGTTGTCGGCGGGCGTGCCCGGCGGCAGCGGCGGGAAGTTCCACACATCAGGCGTGGCCGACATGACGGTCATGCCGAGCGGGCGGTGCGGATTGAAATGCACGAACCAAGCGCGGTGCGTGACATCGTCCACCGGCGTCGAGAAGAACACCGTGCTCGGACCCTTTTCATCGGGCGCGCAGATGATGCCGTACCACGGCATGACGAAGTTGTTCACGCGCGCATAGAACTGGTCGTCGGGCAGCGGCCGCAACGCGGCATAGCGGTAGCCGTAAGGGCGGTCTTCGAATTCCAGCCGCGGCGCGAGTGCCTTCGTCATGTGCAGGCGCTGGTTGCCAGAGCCCGCGGTGATCTGCGTGGTGGATTCATGCAGCACGCCGACGTGGGACGAATCCATCGACGCTTCCACGCCCTGCACCCAGTTGGTCGGTACTTCCTGGCTGGTGACCGAACGCTGGTCTTCGTGCAGCGAAGTGAAGGGCAGGTCCGGGAACTTCGGCGGTGTTTCGCCCTTGCCCAGCCATACCCACACGATGCCGCCGCGCTCCTGCACGCCGTAGCGGTTCACGCGCACGTGCTTGCAGAACTGCGCCTGGTCGCCGACGTGGTTCGGCGCCTCGATGACCTCGCCGCTGGTGTCGAGCTTCCAGCCGTGGAAGATGCAGCGCAGGCCGTTGTCCTCGTTGCGCGCCATCAGCAGCGAGGTCTTGCGGTGTGGGCATAGTTCGTCGAGCACGCCCACCGTGCCGTCAGTGCGGCGAAACGCCACGTAGTTGCTGCCCAGCAGGCGTACGCGCACCGGCGCGCCGTCGGCCACCAGCTTGGCCGAGGGCACGGCCGGAATCCAGTAATGCTGGCGGATCATCTCGCCCATCGGCGCGCCATTCTCCACGCGCGTGAGCAGGTCGTTGTCTTCGCGGGTCAGTGGCATGTCAGCACTCCTCGTCGGTGCGGAAGGCGCGCGAGTACAGGCGCCTGCAGTTGCATTCGAAGATGTTCTTGCGCTGCGCATCGGTCAGCCACGAGATGCCTTCGATCACCGGCTTCATGTCGTCGTAGTCGCGGTCGGTCAGCGGGTCGCGCGCGCTGCCGGTGCCGGGCTTCTCGGTGCCGAACAGCACGTTGTCGGTGCCGGCCACCTTCAGCAGCAGGTCGATCGCTTCGGTCGAGTAGTTGCAGGTGTCGAAGTACAGCTTGCGCAGTTGCTCGTCGAACGTGACGGTCTCGCCCTTGCGCACCGACCACGAGCGGAAGCGGCCCATCTGGTAGGGAATCGCGCCACCGCCGTGCGCCACCACGATCTTCAGGGTCGGGAAGTCCTGGAATACCTTCGAATTCAGCAGCGAGATGACGGCGATGCTTTCCTCGTTGATGAACTTGAGCGTGTACGACTCGCGCGCGCTGCAGCTGCCGGCGGAATGGATCAGGCCCGGCACGTCCAGGCGCGTCATGGCCTCGTAGAGCGGATACCAGAACGGATCGCCAAGACCCGGCGGCGTCGGGCCTTCGCTCTCGGTCGGATCCGGATTGATCAGGCAGCCGACGAAGCCCAGTTCATTCACGCAGCGTTCCAGTTCCGGCACGGCGCGCTCGGCCGGCGATTCCAGCATGTGCTGCGGCAGGCCGGCCACGCCGCGGAAGCGGTCCGGGAACATGGCGACGAAGCGCGCGATGATGTCGTTGCAGTGGCGTGACCACAGCTCCGTCACGCGGCCCGGCTTGACCGAATGCATCTGCAGGTAGGGGCGCGGAGAAATGAACTGCACGTCGGTGCCGACGGCGTCCATGCTGCGCACCAGTTCTTCGGCCGCCTTGCGTACGGAGGCATCCGGAATCTTCGGCGTGGTGGACGGATTGGCGCGTCCGCCGATGAGTTCCGCCATGTAGCGGAAGCTCTCCGGGGGCATGACGACGTGGGCGTGGGAATCGATGATCATGGTGTTCAGCCTTGGTTGGCACCGGCCAGGACGGCCAGGCATTCGAGTTGCAGGAGCATGCCGTGCTGCAGGTCATGCACGACGATGTGCCGCGCGGGGCGGTCTTCGGGGTTGGGGAAGCACTGCAGCCATTCGGCATTGATGGCGTCGCGCACGCTGTTGTCCTTCACGTAGACAGTGAGCTTCACCACGTCCGCCACGCTGCCGCCGCCGGCCGCCAGCACGCCGGCGAGATTGCGGAACGCGTGCGCGGCCTGTGCGTCCGCTCCGGCGGGCAGTTCACCGGTGGCCGCATCCTTGCCCGAGATGGCGGAGGTGCAGATGACATTGCCCACGCGGGCGCCGGTGGGAATGGGAGCGTTGTGCGCAAGGCCGGGCACATCGAGCGAGCGGAGAGGTCTGGTCATGGGATGCCTGGGGTATTGGGGGACTGTGGTCAGGACGCGGCGGCATGGCCGCCTTCGAAGAAATGGGCCGGCACGGTCGCCAGGAATTCGGCAAAGCCGGTGGTGCCCGCGGGCACATGGAAGGCCATGGCGGCGGCAGCCTGCTGCTCGTCGCCGGCGCGGATCGCATCGGCGATGCGCTGGTGGTCCTCCAGGGACTTCGCCACTTGCTGCCCGGAGGCAAAGTCGCGCATGCGATAGCGTTGCAGGCACCGCCGCGCCACGCGGATATGGCCGGCGAGGATTTCGTTGCGGCAGCCCTGGTAGATGGCTTCGTGAAAGGCCGCATTCGCGGCGGCGTAGCCGATTGCACCGGGCGTCGCCGCGACGCGCCGGCACAGCGACAGGCCGGCGTCGAGCGCAGCATGCAGCGCTTCGTCGCCGCGGCGGGCGGCCAGCCGCGCTGCCAGGGATTCCAGCTCGCCCACGTATTCCAGCATTGCCCGTACCTTGCCGACGGACAGGCGCGCGACCGCCGCGCCCTGGCGCGGGGTAATGCTGACCAGTTCGTGCGCGGCCAGCTGCTGCAGCGCTTCACGCACCGGTGTGCGCGATACACCGAAGCGCTGCGCCAGTTCGCGCTCGTCAAGCGGCGCGCCGGGACACAGGACACCGGCTTCGATCTCGGCCTCCAGCGTGGCACGGATGTCCTCTGCCCGGCTCGGGCGGACGGCAGGCGTGGGTATGGGCATCGGAAGGGGTGGTTGCATACGGTAAAACGCGTATAAGCATCTCGTTGTTGCGTAAAAATATACAACAAAAAAATACTGGTATGCAAAGGCGTCATCGATGGTGCCGGTGAGTGGCGTTCGCGATCGTGCGCCGTTTGTTCCCTATGCTGAAGAGCGAGACAGTGCCTTCGGTCTCCTCGCACGAGGCTGGAAATTTTCCGAAATCCGGCGCCAGATATGGATTCCAGCCCAATGCAGAGCAGCGGAGAAAGGGGCTTTAAGGGCCTTTCGGTAGCGGTGTTGCCGACTTCCCCGCTTGCTTTTAAAAAGGCTGGAGATACCGCCCGTCTAAGGGAAACTCCCTATGATTGTTCGAGATAAAGTGTTTTCTGGTGTATTGAAACTACGGTTCTGGTATGCCAGAATTCTTTCAACGCAAGGCAAACGCCATTTCCAGGAAGACTCAACCCATGAAGACCTCTGATTTTCCGCAGGCCGGACGGCCTACACCGGCGGCGCAAGCCACGGTGGCCGCCGTGACCAGCGTCCTCAGTCCGGGCTCCGTTTGTATCGTCGGCGCTTCGGCGGACCCGCGGTCCTTTGGCGGGTTCGTGCTGGCTAACCTCGAGCGCTTCGGCTACGCCGGCGTCATTCACCTGGTCAGCCGCAGCAGTACCGAGATCAGCGGCCGCGCCTGTGTGAAAACGGTGGATGAACTTCCCGCCGGGATCGACCTGGCCGTGCTGGCGATTCCCGAGGCGGGCGTGCTCGATGCCGTGCGCAGCCTGGCCGCGAAGGGCACCCGCGCGGCGGTCCTGTTCGCGTCCGGCTATGCGGAGACCGGCGAGGCCGGCCGTGAGCGGCAGGACCAGCTGGCCGCCGCGGCGCGCGACGCCGGCATGCTGCTGCTCGGGCCGAACTGCATGGGCTTCACGAATTTCGAGGCCGGCGTGCCCGTGACCTTCGAGGCCGTCCAGCCCTATCCGTGCGGCGGTCGCCCGGGTATCGGCGTGGTGGCGCAAAGCGGGGCGATGGCAGCGAACATGCGCGACGCCTTCGTCGGGCGCGCACTGCCGCTGACCGCCGTGGTATCCACGGGCAATGAGGCGTCGCTCGGCGTCGAGGATTTCGTTGCCCACTACATCGACGACCCGCAGACCCGTGTGCTGGCCGTGTACGCCGAACAGGTGCGGCGCCCTCGTACCTTCCTCGCGCTGGCGCGCAAGGCGCGCCAGGCCGGCAAGCCCATCGTGATGCTGATGCCGGGCCGCAGCGAGAAGGCGCGCGAAGCGGCCCAGTCCCACACTGGCGCGCTGGCCGGCGATCACGCCACCGCCTGCGTGGCGCTGGCGCGCGAGGCGGTCGTGCTCGTCGACACCCCTGACGAGCTTGTCGACGCTGCAGCGATCCTGCTGCGTTTCCCGGTGCCGCCTGCTGGCGGCCCGGCTTTTATGACCGGGTCCGGCGCGATGAAGAACGTCGCGCTGGACTTCTGCGACGGGCTGGGACTGGAGTTGCCGCCCCTCGGCGAGGAGACGACGGCACGCCTCAAGGCCATGCTGCCGGACTACGCGGTGGCCGAGAACCCGCTCGACTACACCACCATCGGCGTGCGCAACCCCGGCCTGGTCGGCGAAGTGCTGCTGACCATGCTGTCCGACGCGGCCGTGGGCAGCATCGTGCTCAGCATTCCCGCCGGGCCCGAAGTAGCGCAGCGCGACAAGGCCGAGCACATCGTCCCGGCGCTGGCCCGCGCCGGCAAGCCGGCAGTGCTGGTCGTGACCGGCGACAGCGGCCCCATCGAGCCTTTCTTTGTCGACGCCATCCGCGCCAGCGGCGTGCCGTTCTTCCGTTCGCCCGACCGCGCGCTGCGCGCGCTTGCCCGGGTGTCGGCCTATGGCGAAGCGCTGCAGCGCGCCGATCGGGCCAGCCAGTCGCTTCCCGCGGCGGTGCGGTTGCCCGGCACGGTTCCGCCTTCGGGCGTGTTCGCGGAATATCAGGGCAAGGCGTGGCTGGCCGCGGCCGGGTTGACTGTGCCCGAAGGTGCATTGGCAACGAGTGCCGACGAAGCGGCGGCGATTGCCGCGCGCATCGGCTACCCGGTGGTGATCAAGGCGCAGGCAAGCGAGCTGCCGCACAAGAGCGATGTGGGCGGCGTGATCGTCGGCCTGACCGATGAAGCTGCGCTGCGTGCGGGCTGGAGCCGCCTGCAGGAAAACATCGCCACCCACCGTCCAGGGCTGACGCTCGACGGTGTGCTGGTCGAGGCGATGGGCCCGCGCGGGCTGGAGTTGGTGGTTGGCGCACGACGCGATGAAGGCTGGGGGCCGGTCGTACTGGTGGGCCTGGGCGGTGTGTGGATCGAGGCGCTGAAGGATGTGCGGCTGATTCCGGCGGATCTCGCTGAAGCTGATGTGATCGCGGAACTGGGCCGGCTCAAGGCGGCGTCCCTGTTGCGTGGCATCCGTGGCGCGGCGGCAGTCGACGTGGCGGCCATTGCGCGGGCCGTGACGCTGATCGGCGCGCAGATGCGTGCCAACCCCGCGATCACCGAGATCGATGTCAACCCGCTGGTGGCCTATCCCGACCGCGTGCTCGCGCTCGATGCGCTGGTCGTCTGCGTCCCGCAAGCCTGAACCCGCAGCATAGACACCATGAAGCTGACTTTTTCCCCTGCCGACGAAGCGTTCCGCCAGGAGGTGCGCGCCTTCGTCAAGGCGAAGCTGCCCTCGGACATCCGGCGCAAGGTCGAACTCGGCCTGCGCCTGGAGCATGCCGACTATGTGACCTGGTTCCGTATTCTCGAAGCGCGCGGCTGGCTGACGCCGGGCTGGCCCGTGGAACATGGCGGACCGGGCTGGAGCCACGTGCAGCGCTATATCTTCGACGAGGAAACCATGCTGGGCGGCGCGCCGCGCATCATCGCCAGCGGCATCCAGATGCTGGGGCCGGTGCTGATCGCCTTCGGCACGCCCGAGCAGAAGGCGAAGTACCTGCCGGACATCCGCCAGAGCAATACGTGGTGGGCGCAGGGCTTTTCCGAGCCCGGCGCCGGCTCCGACCTGGCGGCGGTGCGGACCACCGCGGTGCTGGAACCGGACGGCAAGCATTTCGTGGTCAATGGCCACAAGGTGTGGACCTCATATGCGCACTGGTGCTCGATGATGTTCGCGCTGGTGCGCACCGACCCGAACGCGGCCAAGCCGCAGGAGGGCATCTCGTTCCTGCTGATCGACATGAATACCCCGGGCGTTGAGGTCCGGCCCATCCGCATGCTCGAAGGCGGCACCGACCTGAATGAGTGCTACCTCGACAATGTGCGGGTGCCGGTGGAGAACTTGGTGGGCGAGCTGAACAAGGGCTGGTCCTATGGCAAATACCTGCTGGGCCATGAGCGCACCGGCATCGCGGGCATCGGCTCGTGCAAGCAGCAATTGCAACGCGCCCGAGCGCTCGCGGCCAGCGAGGGGCTGGACGGCGATCCGGTGCTGCAGTCGCGCCTGGCGCAGTTCGAGATCGAACTGCTGGCGCTGGAATTCACCGCGCTGCGCCTGCTCAGCGCCAACCAGCAGAGCCGGGTGCCGGCGGTGGAGGCGTCGATGCTCAAGGTGCGCGGCACCGAGCTGCGCCAGGCCATCTACGAACTGCTCGTGGAAGTGGCGGGCCCGCATGCCGTGCCCTTCGAGGAGTCGGCGCTGCGCGGCGAGCTGGACGAACCCGCCAGCCCGCTCGAACTGTCGGCGCTGGCGGCCAACTACCTCGACGCGCGCAAGCTGTCGATCTATGGCGGCGTCAACGAAGTGCAGCGCAACCTGATCAGCAAGGCCTTCCTCGCGGCCTGACACCGTACCGAGACCATGGATTTTTCACTCAACGACGAACATATCGCGCTGCGCGATGCGGTGCGCCGCTTCTGCGACGGCGAGTACCCCGCGCATCGACGTGGCGACGCCGAGACCGCCGAGGAGGCCGCCGCGCGCTGGGCCGCCATGGCCGACCTTGGCCTGCTCGGCTTGCCGCTCGCGGCAGACATGGGCGGCAGCGAGCAGGGGCCGACCGAAATGATGCTCGTGGCGCAGGAACTAGGCCGGGCGCTTGGTGGCGGTGCGTGGCTGTCAAGCGTGGTGCTGGCCGGGCAACTGCTCGACGAGGCCGGCACGCCAACGCAGCGGCAGCAGTGGCTGCCGGCCCTGGCAGAGGGCGAGGCACGGTTGGCCCTGGCCATTGGCGAGGCAGACGCCCGCTATGAGCTGTCGCGCGTCAGCACGCTGGCGCGCCCTGATGGCGACGGCTGGGTTCTCGACGGTGCCAAGTCGCTCGTGCTCGATGGCGCGCAGGCCGATGCCTTCATCGTGGCGGCGCGCACCGCCGGCGATGCCGCCGACGAGCAGGGTGTGACGCTTTTCCTGGTGCCGGCCGACGCGCCAGGCCTGGCCGTGCGCGAGTTCCGCACGCTGGATGGCCGCAGCGCCGCGCACCTCACGCTGCGCGAAGTCGGCGCCGGTGCCGACGCGGTACTGGGCCAGGCTGGCGCCGCGCTGCCGGTGATCGTTGCCGCCGCTGACCGCGCGAATGCCGTGCTATGCGCGGAGGCCGTCGGCGCGCTCGAAGCCCTGCTGGACCTGACCGCGGAGCAACTGAAAACGCGCAAGCAGTTCGGTTCGCTGCTGGCGAAGTTCCAGGTGCTGCAGCACCGTGTCGCGGACATGCTGATCGCGCTCGAACAGTGCAAGTCGATGGCCTGCGTGGCCGCCATGGCGGTCGCCGACGGCGATCCGGTGCAGCGCCGTCGGCTGGTCTCGGCGGCCAAGACGGTGATCGGCCAGGCGAGCCGGCAGGTCGGGCAGTGGGCAATCCAGATGCACGGCGCCATGGGCATGACCGACGAATGCCGCGTCGGCCACTACGCCAAGCGCCTGATGGTCATCAACCAGCTGTTCGGCGATGCCGGGTACCACCTGGCGAGTTTCGCCAGGCAGGCCAGGCAAAGCTAAGCGGCGCCTGGCCGGTTCAAAAAATACACACAGGAGACAAAGACGATGGCCCTCATCCATACCCTAAGGTCAGCTTGCGGTGTGCTGGCACTCGGCCTGGCATTCGCCTGCGGCGCGCAGGCGCAGGAGAAGCAGCCAATCAAGTTCCTGGTCGGCTTCCCGCCAGGCGGCTCCACCGATACCGTCGCGCGCGTGCTGGCCGAGAAGCTGCAGGGCGAACTCGGCCAGACCGTGATCGTCGACAACCGTCCCGGCGCGGGTGGCCGCGTGGCGACCGGCATGCTCAAGCACAGCGCGCCGGACGGATTGACCTATATGGTCGCGCCGAATGCCACCGCCATTTTCCCCACGCTGCTGTACCCGCCCGCCACGCTCAAGTACGACCTGCTGGCTGACCTGACGCCCGTCGCGGTGGTGATTTCCTATCCGTTGGCGCTGGTGGTCAGCAGCCAGACGGGCGTCACCGACATGAAGGGCTTCGTGGAATGGGTGAAGGCGCACCCCGGCAAGGCCATGTTTGGCACCGCCGGCCTGGGCGGGCAGACGCACTTCACCGGCCTGCAGTTTGGCAAGGCCATTGGTGTCCCGATGAACGTCGTGCCTTACAAGGGCAACGGCCCGCTCGTCACCGACCTGCTCGGCGGGCAGCTTTCATCGGCCGTGATGACCGCGGGGGACATCCTGCCGCATGCCAAGAGCGGCAAGGTTCGCATCATTGCCGTATTCGGCGCGGCGCGCTCGCCGCTGCTGCCGGGCGTGCCCACGGCGACGGAGCAGGGCGTGGCGGTCGACAGCGGCGAAGCCTGGGCCGGCATCTGGGCTCCGGCTCGCACGCCCAAGGCAGAACTGGACCGCATGCAGGCGGCGCTCGGCAAGGTCCTTGCCATGCCTGACGTGCGCGCCACGCTGCAGACGCGCGCCACGCTGCACCCCGACTTCCGGCCGGCCGCGGAGCTGGAACGCCTCCAGCGCAAGGAACTCGCCTATTGGGGGCCGGTGATCAAGGCCAGTGGCTTCACCCCCGACCAGTGACGCCCGGAACGGCGCCCGGCATCTCTTCCCAAGTACCTGCCTTTCATCATGACCCTGAACGGATCCGCCTACATCGTGGGAGCGTACGAGCATCCCACACGCAAAGCCGATGACCTGTCGGTCGCGCGACTGCATGCCGATGTGGCCCGCGGCGCGCTGGCCGACGCCGGCCTCACCGCCGCCGATGTCGACGGCTACTTCTGCGCTGGCGATGCGCCCGGCCTCGGGACCACCACGATCGTGGAATACCTCGGCCTGAAGCCGCGCCACGTGGATTCCACCGAATGCGGCGGTTCCGCGCCGATTCTGCACGTCGCGCATGCCGCCGAGGCCATCGCCGCGGGGCGCTGCAACGTCGCGCTGATCACGCTGGCGGGGCGCCCCCGCGCAGCCGGTGCCGCGCTGGCGCTGAGGGCGCCGGACCCGGACGCGCCCGACGTGGCCTTCGAGCTGCCCTTCGGCCCGGCCACGCAGAACCTCTACGGGATGGTGGCGAAACGCCATATGTACGAGTTCGGCACCACCAGCGAGCAGCTCGCGTGGATCAAGGTGGCCGCGTCGCATCACGCCCAGCACAATCCGTACGCCATGCTGCGCAACGTGGTGACGGTGGAAGACGTAGTCAATTCACCGATGGTCGCCGACCCCTTGCACCGCCTGGACTGCTGCGTGATGAGCGACGGCGGCGGGGCGCTGATCGTGGCGCGCCCCGAGATCGCGCGCCAGCTCAAGCGCCCGCTGGTGAAGGTGCGCGGCACCGGCGAAGCGCCCAAGCACGCCATGGGCGGCAATATCGACCTGACGTGGTCTGCCGCCGCGTGGTCGGGCCCGGCCGCATTCGCCGAGGCCGGTGTCACGCCCGCCGACATCAAGTACGCGTCGCTGTACGACAGCTTCACCATCACCGTGTTGATGCAGCTCGAAGACCTGGGCTTCTGCAAGAAGGGCGAGGGCGGCAAGTTCGTTGCCGACGGCGGCCTGATTTCCGGCGTGGGACGCCTGCCATTCAACACCGATGGCGGCGGCCTGTGCAACAACCATCCGGCCAACCGCGGCGGCGTCACCAAGGTGATCGAGGCGGTGCGCCAGCTGCGCGGCGAGGCGCATCCCGCGGTGCAGGTCGGCAACTGCGACCTCGCACTGGCCAGCGGCATCGGCGGCGCGCTGGCTTCGCGCCATACCGCGGCCACGCTGATTCTTGAAAGGGAATGAACACCATGAACACACCCGCCACTCCGGCCAACGCCGCGGCCAAGGCGCCGCCCGCCGGCCCGCGCAAGATCCCCGCGCCGCGCACGCTGCCGGAAAGCCAGGCGTTCTGGGAAGCCGCGGACGCCGGCCGCCTGCTGCTGAAATCGTGCCTGGACTGCCACGCACCGCACTACTACCCGCGCGACATCTGCCCGCACTGCCAGTCCGACCGCACCGAATGGCGCGATGCCAGCGGCTTCGGCACGGTCTACTCGTTCAGCACCATGGGCAAGGGCGAGGCCGCGTGGACGCTCGCCTACGTCCGGCTGGACGAAGGCGTGACGATGATGACCAACCTGGTGGACTGCGACCCGCGCGAGATCGAGATCGGCCAGCGCGTGAAGGTCGTGTTCAAGCCGAGCGATGGCGGCTACGCCGTGCCGATGTTCACCCCGGCATAAAGACCAGAGGCAACGACCATGGCTGACACCCGACACAACGAACACGGCACGGGCGAGCGCAAGGGCCCGCTGTCCCGCTTCACCATCCTCGACGCCTCGCGCGTGCGTGCCGGCCCTACCGCGGTGCGCTTGTTCGCCGACATGGGCGCGCGCGTGATCAAGCTGGAGATCCCGCCGGGCGCGCCGGGCGGCGACGACATGATCGGCGGACGCGACCATAACCGCGCTGACTACGAGAACCTGCACCGCAACAAGGAAAGCCTCACGCTCAACATGAAGACGCCCGAGGGCGTGCGGATCCTGCATGAGCTGGTCAGCCGCGCCGACGTCTTTATCGAGAACTACCGCCCCGACGTGAAGCACCGCCTCGGCATCGGCCCGGACGCGCTGCGCGCGGTGAACCCGCGGCTGATCTACGCCAGCATTTCCGGCTTCGGCCAGGATGGCCCTTACGCGGGCTGGCCCGGCTTCGACTCCATTGCGCAGGGCATGGGCGGGCTGATGAGCGTGACCGGCAAGCCGGGCGAAGGCCCGATGCGCGTCGGTATCCCGCTCGCCGACCTGTGCGCGGGCCACTTCTGCGCGATGGGCATCCTCACGGCGCTGCTGGAGCGCGAGGCATCGGGCGAGGGGCAGTGGGTGCAGACCTCGCTGCTGGAAGCGCAGATCGCCATGCTGGACTTCCAGGCCGCGCAGTGGCTGGTCGACCGCAAGATTCCCGAACAGACCGGCAACGAGCATCCGCTGACCGTGCCCACGGGCGTGTTCGCCACCAGCGACGGCTACCTGAACATCGCCGCGATCGGCCAGACCATGTGGAAGCGCCTGTGCGAGGCGCTGGAAGTGCCGCACCTTGTCGACGAGCCCGGCCTGGGTTCCGATCCGGAGCGCGTGCGCAACCGCGACAAGGTCAATGCCGCGATCGAGGCGGCGCTGCGCACGCGCACCACCGCCGAATGGACCGAGCGCTTGCTGAAGGCCGGCGTGCCGTGCGGCCCGATCCATCGCGTGGACCAGGTGTTTGCCGATCCGCAGGTGAAGCACCTTGGCGTGGCCTGGCCGATGCAGCACGCCGAGCTTGGCGATGTCGCTCTGGTCGGCCAGCCGATGCGCCTGTCGCGCTATCCGCGCGACCTGCCGCCGCAGCCCGCGCCGGAGCAGGGCGCCAATACCGACGACATCCTGCGCGAGCTTGGCTACAGCGCGGCACAGGTGGGCGAGCTGCGCGCCGCCTACATTGTTTGAACGAAGGACACTTCCATGGCAAGACTCGTCGCCGCTTTCGGTTCCTCCCACAGCATCATGCTGGTGTGCCAGCGTGAAGACTGGCAACACGGCTTCCGCCAGGTCGATCCGAAGAACCCGCACTACTTCGACCGCGCCGGCAACCCGACTACCTATGAAGCGCTGCTCGCGATCGCCCCGGACGATGCCGAGTCCATGGTGACGCCCGAGCGCATGGGCGAGCGCTACGACCAGGCCGAAGCGGCCATGGACGAACTGCGTGACCGCATCCGCGCCGCCCGGCTCGACGTGCTGCTGGTGGTTGGCGATGACCAGACCGAGCTGTTTCGCACGACCAACAACCCGGCTTTCGCGATCTACTACGGCAATACCATCCGCAATGCGAAGCGCGACGAAAGCGCCTCCGACGGCTGGTACAAGAAGGCCCGCATGGCTCGCCAGGAGCCCGACGCCGACCGCGACTACCCGGTCAACGCCGACATGGGCCGCTGGATGATCCGCGAGCTGTGCGACCGCGACTTCGACATCACCGCGATGGACGGGCTCGAGCGCGGCCAGTTCGAAGGCCATGCGTTCTCGTTCATCCACCGCCGCTACCTGCAAGGGCTGGACTTGCCGGTGGTGCCGGTCATCGTCAATACCTTTGACCCGCCCAACCAGCCGACGCCGCGCCGATGCATCCAGCTTGGCGCCGCGCTGCGCGAGCTGATCGCCGCCTATCCCGAAGACCTGCGCGTGGGCGTGCTGGCCTCGGGCGGCCTGAGCCACTTCGTGGTCGATGCCGAGCTCGACAACGCGATCATCGACGCCATCCGCCGCAAGGACACCGGCTTCCTCGCCTCGCTGGATCCGCGCCAGCTCCAGGCGGGCAGCTCCGAAATCCGCAACTGGCTGATCGCCGTCGAGGCCGTGCGCGACCTCGACCTTGAATGGGTTTCCTATGTCCCGGGCTACCGCACGCCTGCGCTGACCGGCACGGGCCTGTGCTTCGCGGCCTGGCAGACGCTGGATTGAATAACCGAACCAAAGCCATACCAACGACCATGAGTGAAACCGAATCCAACGTACAACGCCTGCGCCGGCTCGATTGCTGCGCGGTATCCGACGCGCTCGACAAGCTCCAGCTGCCAGGCACCGTGACGGGCCTGCCGCAGCGCTCCGGCGCGGGGCGCATTGCCGGCCGGGCCATCACCGTCAAGCTCGGCACCGGCGCGCCGCCGCCCGGCCCGACGCGCCATCTCGGCTGCACGGCCATCGAACAGGCGGGCCCGGACAACATCATCGTCGTCGAGCAGCGCACCGGCGTGGAGGCGGGAAGCTGGGGCGGGCTGCTGTCGCTCGGGGCCAAGGCGCGCGGCGTCGCCGGCGTCGTGGCGGACGGCCCGGTGCGCGATATCGATGAAGCGCTCGATTTCGACTTCCCCGTGTTCAGCCGCGCATTGACCGCGTTCACTGCGCGCAGCCGAGTGGTGGAGCAAGGCACCAACGTGCCTGTGCAGATTGGCAACGTGACGGTGGAAGAGGGCGATTACGTGGTCGCCGACCGCAGTGCCGTGATCTTCATCGCCGCCCGTGACATCGCGCGCGTGCTGGAGACGGCCGAAGCCATCGTGCGCAAGGAGTCCGTGATGGCAAAGGCCATCCTGGGCGGCACGCCCATCGGGGAAGTCATGGGCGGCAACTACGAACACATGCTGAAGGGTTGAGAGAGATGAGCGAACCACAGGACATCAACGTCGCGCGCGCGGCGAAGCTGGATACCGCCACGCTGAGCGACGCGCTGGACAAGCACGGCATCGCCGGCCAGTGCTACCGCATCAAGGCCCGTGGCGAGGGCTTCGCCACGGCTGGCCGCGCTTACACACTGCTGTATGGCCCGGCATCGAACCCGCCGGGCACCGTGGGCGACTACATAGACGACGTGCCCCCGGGCAGCATCCTCGTGCTCGACAATGGCGGCCGCGACAATGCCACGGTCTGGGGCGACATCCTGACCGAGATCGCGCACCGCCGCGGCATTGCCGGCACCGTGATCGACGGTGTGTGCCGCGATGTTGCGCTGTGCCGCCAGCTCGGCTACCCGGTGTTCAGCAAGGACCACTGGATGCGCACGGGCAAGGACCGCGTGCAGGTGGAAGCCACCAACGTGGTGGTCAATATCGGCGATGCGCGCGTGCAGCCCGGCGACATCCTGCGTGGTGACGCCGATGGCGTGGTGGTCATCCCGCGCGAGCACGAAGCCGCGGTGCTCGACACCGCCGAGCAGATCGAGCACGCCGAAAACGCGATCCGCGAAGCCGTGCGTGGCGGCATGCGTCTGGACGAGGCGCGCCGCCAGTTCCGCTACCACCAGCTGCAGACCAAGGGAGCCTGACCATGGCGGAACACGACGCAAGCAGCACCATGATCCGTGAATTCGAGCGGGTCAGCGCCGGGATCGTGAACGATGCGCGCGCGCTGCCCACCGCCACGCTGCATGAAGCGGGCGGCAAGATCGGCGTAGTGTCGCCGGCCATCAAGCCCGTGGCACCGGAGTTCCGCATCTGCGGCCCGGCACTGACGGTCCATTCGCCTGGCGGCGACAACCTTTGGCTGCACCGCGCCATCGACATCGCGCAGCCCGGCGACGTGCTGGTGGTGCATGTGAGCGGTGCCTACGAGCACGGCTACTGGGGCGAGATCATGACCACTGCCGCCAAGGTGAAGCACCTCGGCGGGCTGGTCATCGACGGCTGCGTGCGCGACGGCGTGCTGCTCGAGGAGATCGGCTTTCCGGTGTTCGCGCGCGGCCTGTGCATCCGCGGTACCGGCAAGGACTACGGCGCGATCGGCTGGCTCAATGCGCCGGTGCTGGTCGGCGGTGCTCGTGTGGAGGCGGGTGACCTGGTCGTGGGCGACCGTGACGGCGTGGTGGTGGTGCCGCGCGGCCGCGCGGCGGAGGTTGTTCGCAAGGCACAGGACCGCGAGGCCACCGAAGCCGCCATTCTCAGGCGGGTGGAGGCGGGCGAGACCACCATGCGGATCTACGGCTTTCACTGAGCGAGGCCGGATGCCATGAGCGAGACCCCGCAAGGACAGCCGCCGGAACTGGCCGTCGACGGCCATATCGCAGTCATCACCCTGCGCCGCCCCGAGGTGGCGAACCGGCTGGAGCCGGAGGACCTTGACCTGTTGCGCCAGTACCTGCAGACCGTGGACGCGGACAGCCGCATACGCGTGCTGCGCATCGAGGGACAGGGCCGGCATTTCTGCAGCGGGTTCAATATCGGCCGCCTTGGCGGCGCCGATGCCGGTGCCCGCTTCGAGGCACTGGCCAACGCGCTCGAACAGGCGCGGCCGGTCACGATTGCCGTGCTGCATGGCGGCGTCTATGGCGGCGCCACCGACCTGGCGCTGGCGTGCGACTTCCGCTTCGGCGCGGTCGGCACGGAAATGTCCGTGCCTGCCGCGCGCCTGGGCCTGCTGTTCTACCGCGGCGGCATGGAGCGCTATGTCACGCGGCTGGGCCTGGCCACGGCCAAGCGCATCCTGCTGATGGCCGACAAGTTCGACGCGGCCGCCATGCTGGCGTGCGGGTACCTGGATCGGCTGGAAGAATGTCCCGAAGCGCTGCGCGCACTGACGGCGCACTGGAGCGAGGCACTGGCGGGCATGGCGCCGCTGGCGCTGCTTGGCATGAAGAAGCACCTGAACCGCATTGCCCGCGGCGAGCTCGATACCGACGGGCTGGCGCAAGACATCGCCGCGGCCGATGCTTCCGACGACCTGCGCGAAGGCGCACTGGCATGGCGGGAAAAGCGCGTGCCGCGCTTTTCCGGCCGTTGACCCTATGCATACGATGAGCAACGTCAACTATTTCACGAGGATGCTGCGCGGCGAAGCCCCGCTGCCGGCTGTCGCCGGCCTGCTGGGGGGAGTGGTCCGCTGCGCCGATCCGGAGGCCGGCTCGCTCGAATCCGACTACGTGGCCACCGAGGCCTTCCTCAATCCGGCTGGCCAGGTGCAGGGCGGCATGCTGGGCGCCATGCTGGACGATGTGACCGCGATGCTTGTCACCGCGACGCTGGCCGATGGCGAATTCTGCTCGACGCTGAACCTGAATCTCTCGTTCCTGCGGCCCGCGCAGGCTGGCCCGCTGCAAGGGCGCGCGCGGCTGGAGCGGCGCGGCCGCAATGTCTGCAACGTGGTCGGGGAACTGCGCCAGGACGGGGAACTGGTGGCGACTGCCACGGCTACCTGCATGGTGCTTCGTCGGACATGAGCGCATTCAGGTACGCCGCCGGGGTAAGTGTGCTCAATGCGGACAGCGGTTACGGCTTCAATCCGATTATCCGATGATGATCTGAACATCCTGCGTCGAGCAGGCGGCGCGCAAGTTCGCCGCGCGCGCGCGTGCGTGCGGGGCTCAGCATACCGGTACGCAGGCCGGCGTCCTGCCCTCAGGGAATCAGCCCGCGCGCGCGGCCGATGGCAACCGCTTCGGTACGGTTCTGTGCGCCGAGCTTCGTATTGATCTTGCGCAGGTGTGACTTGACCGTCAGTTCGGACAGGAACAGCCGCTCCGCGATGGCGCGGTTGCGCAGGCCCGCCGACAGCATCTGCAGCACCTCCAGTTCGCGCGCCGTGAGGCTGTCCGACAGGCCGGCCACCAGCGCGGGCTCGGCGTCGTGGCCGGGGGAGGCGCCGGGCAGCTTGCCGAGCAGCCGGGTGACGAACTGGGGTGCGATGCCCAGGCTGGCTGCGTGCGCCTGGTGTGCCGATGCCCAGTTGCGCACGAGCGCGGCCACCCGGTCGCCTTCATCCAGGAACGTGCGCAGGAAGCCTTCATGGCTCGCCAGGCGCAACGCTTCGGTGATCTCCTGCAGCGCATCGTCATGCCGCGCCAGGCCGTCCAGCGCCGCGGCGCGCAGGATGCGCAGCTTGATCAGGCGCCAGTAGCGTTGCTGCGCCGTGGCGGCGGCAATGGCCGCGTCCAGCGCGGCGAGTGCCTGGGCATGCTGTCCCTGCGCGATCTCCAGCCGGCGCCGCGCGATCGACGGCCGGTCGATGTCGCTGGCGTGGCCGGCGGTATCGAGCGCTTCCCAGCCGCCATAGAGATCGACCGCGCGCAGCGCCTGCTCGGCGGCCTCGAGCCGGCCCTCGAGCGTGGCCACGCGGGCCCGCTCCAGCCATGCCGAGCACACCGAACGTTCGGCGTTGACCTGCTGGCCGAGCTGCTCCAGCTCCGCCAGCACGCGCAGCCATTGCTCCTTGTCGCCGCGCAGCAGCGCCAGGCGCGCGCTCATCACGTGGCAGCCGATGACCGAGTCGGGCGGTCCGTTGGCCTTGGTGTAGGGCAGTGCGTCGGCCAGCAGCCGGGCCATCTCGTCGAGCGCGTCGTTCTCATACAGGGCCAGCGCCCATGAGGTGTCGATGGCGGGCTTGTCGCCGGTAATGTCGCCGCGCGCGTCGTCCCAGGTGCGCGTGGAGGCGGTGTGGAAGCGCGCCAGCGCGTTGCCCAGGCGGCCCTGCACCAGGTCGATGATGCCCTCGAGGCAATCGGCGATGCTGCGCATGAATACCGAGCGCTCATCGGCGCCGCGCTGGATCGCGCGCGACAGCACGCCGCGCGCGTCGTCGTAGCGGTGCGTGCAGATCAGGCTGTACGCGAGCGAATTGGCCAGGATGCAGGACTGGAACAGGTCCTCCGGCCCGAGCCGGTTGATCTGGCCCATGCTGGCCTGGCGGCAGGCTTCCACCTGGTCGGTCATGACCAGCAGTACGCAGCGGATGGTTTCCGCCTCCACGGCGAGCCGCTGGCTGGCGGCGCTGTCGTCGAGTTCCGCCTGGATGGATTCGATGGCCTGCTGGGCATCGGGGTAGCGCCGGTTGAGCAGCAGCGCCCACGCACGCGCCAGCCGCAGGCGCGGATAGCGCGCCAGCGCTTGTGGCGGGATCTGGTCCAGCCAGCGCACCAGCAGCCGCACGCGCCCGGCGCTGAGCAGCGCATCGGCATGGCGCGCGATCTCGTGCAGCGCTTCCTCGTGCAGCCCGTCCTGGAGCAGGTGGTCCACCGCCGGCACCGGCCGGTTCTGCTCGAGATACCAGTGTGCGGCGGCGCGGTGCAGCGCCGTGGCGCGTCCGGGCTGCTGCAGGTCCAGGCGGTGCTGCAGGAAGCTGGCGAAAAGCTGGTGATAGCGATACCAGGTCCGGTCGCCGTCCAGCGGGAACAGCAGCAGGTTGGCGCGCTCGAGATAGTCGATCATCGCGCGGCTGTCCTGCCGGCCCGTGACCGCGTCGCATAACGGCGCGCTGAGCTGGCCCAGCACGCTGGTCTCGAGCAGGAAGGTGCGGCAGGCCTCGGTTTGCTGCGCCAGGATGTCCTCGGCCAGGTATTCGGCCAGCTCGAGGTTGGTGCCCGAGAACGAGGCGACGAAGGCCGCGTGGTCCGTGCGGGTCTGCAGCGACAGCGTGGCCAGGTAGATCGCCGTGGCCCAGCCTTCGGTGCAGCGATGCAAGGTGGCGATCTCGTTGTCTCTCAGGGGCAGGTGGCAGCGTTCGCGGATCAGGGCGGTGGCTTCCTCCAGCGTAAAGCGCAGTTGCGCCGGATGGATCTCGAGCAGGTGCCCGCGCGCGCGGATGCGCCCCAGGCCGATCTCGGGAGTCACGCGCGAGGCGATCACCAGCGTCCCGCATGGCGGCATGGCCTCGATGAGCTGCTGCACGAAATTGAGGACCGAGGCGCTCTGCACGGCCTCGAAGTCGTCGAGCAGGATGCTGAACGGCAGCACGGCGCCCGCGACTTGTTCGATGATGCGGTGCGCCAGCCACGGCCCGGCCGGCTCACTGGCGGGAGCGGGGGGCCGCGCGGCCTTGCGCTTGCCATGCAGGGCCTGGAGGCCGGCGTCCAGGTGGACCAGGAAACGCTGCAGGTCGTTGTCGCCGCTGTCCACGCGCAGCCATGCCGTGCCGCGCTGGCGCGCCGCGCACTGGGCGGCGTACTGCTGCATCAGCGTGGTCTTGCCAAAGCCGGCGGCCGCGCGGATCAGGATCAGGCGTGCGGCGCTGGCATCGAGCATGCACTGCACCAGCTGCGGCCGCGCGAGCGTCGCCGGCTGGCCGGAGGCACCAGCTTGGACGCCACCAGCCCCGGCAGGCCAGGTTCGCTGATGGTTCCGGTCGAGGCGGGGTCGGCGGGCAAGGGAATCTCCTCTACTCCTGTGCGCATGGCTGATTCGGCGAGTCGCCCTGCGATATTGCGTGATTTGTGATGAATCATACGCATTTCAGGTGTCTGACTCAGGAAAAACGCGATTGTTCCACGGTGATGTACGCCTGTCGTAGTTCTTTCGGACGATTTGGCGGCTGGCGGGATTTTCCTCCCTTCGGCGGACGACAGGCGAGCGGGCGGCTCCTAAAGTGGCCGACTACAGCGGGGCGCCACGTCCGCCGCCGCGACACCGCGCCACCGCGCCACCGGAGACTTCGCAGTATGTACCTGACCCAGGGGCTGCACCGCTGCCTGCAGCAAACGCCCGACCGCACCGCCACCGTTTTCCGTACCCGCCGCCAGACCTTCCGCCAGCTTGGCGACCGCGTCGCGCGCCTGGCCGGCGCCCTGCGCCAGCTCGGCATGGCCGAAGGAGACCGCGTCAGCATGCTGGCGCTGAACTCCGACCGCTACATCGAATACATGCTGTCCGTCTGGTGGGGCGGCGGCGTGCTCAATCCCGTCAATACCCGCTGGAGCGTGCCGGAGATCGTCTACTCGCTGGACGACTGCGACACCGGCATCCTGATCGTCGACGACCACTTCCTGCCCATGGTGGCGGGCATTGTGGCAGGCGCCAGCCGCAAGCCGCTGCTGATCCACGCCGGCGACGGCCCGGCGCCGGACGGCATGCTGTCGTACGAGCAGCTGGTGGCCGATGCCGAGCCGGTCGATGACGCGCTGCGCGGCGGCGACGACCTTGCCGCCATCATGTACACCGGCGGTACCACGGGCAAGCCCAAGGGCGTGATGCAGTCGCACATGAACCTGTGGTCATCGGCGATCTCGCGCATGGCCCAGTACCCGTGCCCCGAAGACACCATCACCCTCCACGCCTGCCCGCTGTTCCATACCGCGGCCATGGCCAAGGCCGTGACGCTGTTCATCGCCGGCGCCACGCACGCGCTGATCCCGGCCTTCGATGCCAGGGAGGTGTTGGAGACCATGGTGAGCGAGAAGGTCAACGAGATCCTGCTGGTGCCGACCATGCTGCAGGCAGTGTTGTCCCATCCCGACTTCGCGAGCCATGACCTGAGCGGCCTGCAGCGCATCAACTACGGCGCCTCGCCGATCAGCGCCGGCCTGCTCGACGCGGCGCTGGCCGCGCTGCCGCAGGTGCAGTTCTATCACGCCTACGGCCTGACCGAGGCTGCCCCGGTGGTCTCCGTGAATCCGCCGGCCAACCATGGCCCGGAAGGCCGCGCCAGCGGCCTGTACCGCTCGGCCGGTCGCCCCGGCTTCGGCGTCACCGTGAAGATCGTCGACGAGCAGGGGATTGAAGTCCCGCGCAATTCCGTGGGCGAGATCGTGGTGCGCGGCCCCAATGTCATGCAGGGCTACTGGAACAAGCCCGCCGAAACAGCCGAGACCTTGCGCGGCGGCTGGCTGCACACCGGCGACGGCGCCTACATGGATGAAAACGGCTACCTGTTCATCGTCGACCGCCTCAAGGACATGATCGTCAGCGGGGGCGAGAACGTCTATTCGGCGGAAGTCGAGAACGTGCTCTCGCGCCATCCGGCGGTGGCGTCGTGCGCCGTGATCGGCATGCCCGATGCGCGCTGGGGCGAAGCCGTGCACGCCGTGGTCGTGCTCAAGCCCGGCGCGCAGGCGGACGAAGCCGCGCTGCGCGAGCACTGCCGCCAGTTCATTGCCGGCTACAAGTGCCCGAAGAGCATCGAGTTCCGTGGCGAGATGCCGCTGTCCGCGGCCGGCAAGATCCTCAAGCGCGACCTGCGCGCTCCCTACTGGCAAGACAACGCCCGGCAGGTCAACTGAAGCGGCCGCCTCCCTTCAATTTCCATTCTCAGCAGGAGCTCGACATGAGCAACAAAGTGGTAGTAGCCGGCGTCGGCATGATTCCCTTCACCAAGCCGGGCGCCAGCGATGATTATGGCGTGATGGGCGCCAACGCCGCCAAGGCCGCGCTGGCCGACGCCGGCATCGACTACGCGCTGGTCGAGCAGGCCTATGTGGGCTACGTGTTCGGCGACTCCACGTCCGGCCAGGCAGCCATCTACGGCGTCGGCCTGACGGGTATCCCGGTCATCAACGTCAACAACAATTGCGCCACCGGCTCGACCGCGCTGTTCCTGGCACGCCAGGCGGTGGAAAGCGGCGCGATCGAATGCGCGATCGCGGTCGGCTTCGAGCAGATGGTGCCGGGCGCGCTCAAGGGCGCCTATACCGACCGCCCGGGTCCGATGGAGCGTTTCGCGAAGACCATGGCGCAGGTCCAGGGCTTCGACGAGCAGGCGCCGCGCGCGGCCCAGTTCTTCGGCGGTGCGGGCCGCGCGTACATGAAGGAATATGGCATCCGCCCCGACACCTTCGCGCGCATTTCGGTCAAGGCCCGCCAGCACGCCGCGCGCAATCCGTTCGCGGTGTTCCGCAACACCGTGACGCTGGAAGAGGTGATGGCGGCGCCGACCGTGTTCGATCCGCTCACGCGCCTGCAGTGCTGTCCGCCGACCTGCGGCGCGGCCGCCGCGATCCTGTGCTCGGAGGCGTTCGCGCGCAAGCATGGCCTGGACACCCGCGCGAGGATCGCCGCGCAGGCCATGACCACGGACCGCAACAGCACCTTCGACGAAGGCGACATGCGCAAGGTGGTGGGCTACGACATGACCGCCGCCGCCGCGGCTGCCGTGTACGAGAAGGCCGGCGTGGCGCCGACCGACATCGACGTGGTCGAACTGCACGACTGCTTCACGGCCAACGAGCTGATCACCTATGAAGGCCTTGGCCTGACGCCGGTCGGCACCGCCGAGAAGTTCATCGTCGACGGCGACAACACCTACGGCGGCCGCGTGGTCACCAATCCGTCCGGCGGCCTGCTGTCCAAGGGCCACCCGCTCGGCGCCACCGGTCTCGCGCAATGCGCCGAACTGGTCTGGCAACTGCGTGGCAAGGCCGGCGACCGCCAGGTCGACGGCGCGCGCCTGGCGCTGCAGCACAACCTCGGCCTCGGCGGCGCCTGCGTGGTGACGCTGTACGAGCGCCAGCAGTAAGCAGGAAAGGAAGCCGCAAGATGATTGACAAGATGCATATCGGCGCAGTGATCTCGCGCCACTCCGTCGACGTGGAGGCCGGGCGCCTGCGCTTCTTCGCCAAGGCGACGGGCCAGGCCGACGCACGCTACACCGACCTGGCAGCGGCCGAGGCCGCGGGCTATCCGGGCCTGCCGGTGCCGCCGACCTTCCTGTTCTGCCTGGAAATGGAGTCGCCCAATCCGCGCGCGATGATCGAGCGGCTGAACATCGACATCGGCAAGGTCCTGCACGGCCAGCAGCACTTCGAGTATCACCGCATGGCCTATGCGGGTGAGCGCCTGACCTTCGAGACCCGCGTGGCCGACATCTACGACAAGAAAGGCGGCGCGCTGGAATTCGTGGTGCGCGAAACCCGCGTGACCGATGCCAAGGGCGACCCGGTCGCCGACCTGCGCAGCACCATCGTCGTGCGCAACAGCTAAGGAGACAGCCATGCAGACCCTCCGGTTTGATGAGATCGCGGTCGGTACGGAACTGCCGTCCTTCACTGCGCCGCCGCTGAGCCGGCTCACGCTGGCGCTGTATGCGGGCGCCTCGGGCGACCACAACCCCATCCACGTCGATATCGACTTCGCGCGCCAGGCCGGCATGCCCGACGTGTTCGCGCACGGCATGCTGTCGATGGCCTACCTCGGCCGCCTGCTGACCAACTGGGTGCCGCAGCAGGCCATCCGCAGCTTTTCGGTGCGCTTTGCCGCCATCACGCACGTCGGCGATGAAATCGCGTGCACCGGCAAGGTCGTGGAGAAGGACGACGCCACGCGCACCGTGCGCTTGGAACTGCAGACCCGCAACCAGGCAGGCGAAACCAAGCTGTCGGGCGAGGCACTGATCGCCCTCGCCGCCTGACGCGGCGCCGCACCGCCGGGACATTCAACAGATCAGCAAAGGAGCATAGGGAAATGAGCAAGCTTGTCGACAAGGCCGCCATCGTTTCGGGTTCGGGCCGCGGTATCGGCCGCGAGATCGCACTGAAGCTCGCCAGCGAAGGCGCGGCCGTGGTCATCAACGACCTCGACGCCGAGCCGGCGCAGGCCGTGGTGCAGGAAATCGTCGCCGCCGGCGGCAAGGCAGTGGCGTGCGTGGGCAGCGTCACCGAAGCCGACTTCGGCACCCGCTTCGTGGGTACCGCGCTGCAGACCTTCGGGCGGCTGGACATCATCGTCAACAATGCCGGCTATACGTGGGACAACGTGATCCAGAAGATGACCGACGAGCAATGGTCGGCCATCATGGACGTGCACGTTACCGCGCCGTTCCGCATCCTGCGCGCGGCCGCCGACTACTTCCGCGAAGCCGCGAAGAAGGAAGCCGAGGCCGGCCAGGAAGTGTTCCGCAAGGTTGTCAATATCTCGTCGGTCTCGGGCGTGATGGGCAACGCCGGCCAGGCCAACTACTCGGCCGGCAAGGCCGCCATCAACGGCCTGACCAAGGCGCTCGCCAAGGAGTGGGGCCGCTACAAGGTCAACGTCAACAGCGTGGCCTTCGGCCTGATCAAGACCCGCCTGACCGAGGCCACCGCCGGCGCGGACAATACCTCGACGCTGAACATCGGCGGCAACGAGATCAAGGTCGGCGTGAATCCGCAGCTGATGAAGAATATCGAGGCGATGATCCCGCTGGGCCGCGGCGGCACCCCGGCCGAAGCGGCTGGCTCCGTGTACCTGCTGTGCATTCCGGAATCCAACTACATCACCGGCCAGGTGCTGATCTGCGGCGGCGGCCGTCCCTGATCGGGCAGGAGCGACATCATGGCATTCAATCAACGACCCTGGATCACGGATGACCTGACCATGTTCCAGGACGCCATCCGCAAGTTCATCGAGCGCGAACTGGTTCCGCACGAGGACCGCTGGTCAGCAGCACGTGGACCGCGAGGTCTGGCGCAAGGCCGGCGAGATGGGCATGCTGTGCGCGAGCATTCCCGAGGAGTACGGCGGTGGCGGCGGCAACTTCGCGCATGAGGCCATCATCACGCTGGAGCAGTCGCGCGCCGGCGTGAGCAGCCTGGGCACCAACGTCCATAGCGGCATCGTGGCGCACTACATCCTGCGCTATGGCACCGAAGCGCAGAAGCGCCACTGGCTGCCGAAGATGGCCAGCGGCGAGATGGTCGCGGCCATTGCCATGTCGGAGCCGGGCGCCGGCTCCGACCTCAAGAGCATCAAGGCCCGGGCGGTGCGCGACGGCGACCACTACGTGCTCAACGGCTCGAAGACGTTCATTACCAACGGCTTCCTGGCCGACCTGATCCTGGTGGTCTGCAAGACCGATCCGGACAAGGGCGCCAAGGGCGTGTCGATCGTGGTGGTCGAGACCGAGAACCTGCCCGGCTTCCGCCGCGGCCGCATCCTCGAGAAGATCGGCCAGAAGGGGCAGGACACCGCCGAGCTGTTCTTCGACGACGTGCGCGTGCCATGCGCAAACCTGCTCGGCACGGAAGAGGGCAAGGGTTTCTACCAGCTCATGCAGCAGCTGCCCCAGGAACGCATGATCATCGCGCTCGGCGCGCTGTCGGCGATGGAGCGCGCGGTCGAGCTGACTACCGAGTATGTGCGCGAACGCAAGGTCTTCGGCGCCACGCTGCTCGACATGCAGCACACCCGCTTCAAGCTGGCCGAGTGCAAGACCAAGGCCGTGATCGCGGGCGCCTTCGTCGATGACTGCATGGCCAAGGTCCTGCGCGAAGAACTCGATGCCGAGACGGCGGCCATGGCCAAGTGGTGGGGCACGCAGACCAGCTGCGAGATCATCGACGAATGCCTGCAGCTGCACGGCGGCTACGGCTACATGATGGAATACCCGATCGCGCGCATGTATGTGAATGCCCGTGTCGGCAAGATCTACGGCGGCTCGAACGAGATCATGAAGGAGATCATCGCGCGCACGCTCTGACCTGCATGGTATGCAGGACCGCGGCTGCACGACCAGGCCCGCCAGAGGCCGGCTGCAGCCGCAGCGCAGTCCGTCGAACCCGTGCCGCCCGGCACGCGGAAGAACAAAAGACAATGTGGAGACAGCAAGATGCAGCAGCAAAGACGAAAGGTTTTGCGGCAGTTGGGACTCGGGCTGGCGGGCACTGCGCTCGGAGGGCTCGGCTTCCATGCCAGGGCGCAGGCGAATGGGACCGGCTATCCGTCGCGTGCGGTGCGCGTGGTGTACCCCTACCAGGCGGGCGGCACCGGCGACGTGGTCGCGCGCCAGATTGCCGAGGGTCTCGCCAAGGCCTGGGGCAAGCCGGTCATCGTCGACAACCGGCCTGGCGCCGGCGGCATGATCGGCGCCGACATGGTGGCCAAGGCCGAGCCCGATGGCCACACGCTGCTGCTGACGCTGACCGGCATGGTGCAGGCGCCAAGCCTGTACAGCAAGGCACCGTACAACCCGGTGCGCGACTTCGCGCCGATTTCGGAACTGGCAACCTCGAACCTTGCGCTGGTCGTGCAGCCCTCGCTGGGCGTGAACAGCGTGAAGCAGCTCATCGACTATATCGGCAAGCAGGGCAAGCCGCTCGCCTATGGATCGTACGGACTGGGTTCCAGCGGCCATCTGTACATGGAGATCTTCGCGCGCAATACGAACGTCGCGCTGACGCATGTGCCCTACAAGGGGGAAGCGCCGTTGATCAATGACCTGCTGGGCGGGCAGCTTCCGGCCGGCATGATCGCCGCGGTCAGTGCGCGCCAGCATGCCGCCACCGGCAAGCTGCGTGTGCTGGCCGTGGCCGGCGCGGCGCGCTCGCCCTTGCTGCCCGATGTGCCGACATTCGCCGAAGCCGGCGTGCGTGGGCTGGAGCGGCAGGGATGGGTCGGCATGTTCGCGCCGGCCGCGACGCCGCGCGCGATCGTCGAGAAGGTCTCGGTGGATGTCAACCGCACGCTCGCCAACCCGGATTTCCGCGCGCGCATGGTGGATCTGGGCATCGTCCTGAAGGGCAGCACGCCCGCGGCCTTTGCCGATGTCGTCAAGGCCGAGCAAACGTACTGGGCCGAAGCGATCCGTGCTTCGAACATCCGCCTGGACTGACGCGAGGGCCGCCGGGAACCCTGCCGTGGCGCGGCATTTCCTTGCCACGGTCCTGCACCCTTATCCGAGTATCCGAGTATCCGAGTATCCGAGGAGACCAGATGACCAATAGCAATGCTGCAATCCAGCGGAAGGAAGTATCCGCAGAGCCCGCCGCCGCGGGCTACCATGGGTTCTCCGTCACCCGCATGACGCCCACGATCGGTGTCGAGGTCGACGGGATCGACCTGCGCGAGCCGCTCGACGACGCGACCCTTACCTCGCTGCGCCAGGCGCTGGTGCGCCACAAGGTGCTGTTCTTCCGCGACCAGGACATCACCCCGGCCCAGCACGTCCAGCTCGCGCGCCGCTTCGGGGAACTCGAAGTCCATCCGGTGTTCCCGCACCACGCCGATCATCCGGAACTGGTCCTGCTGGGCGGCAGCAAGGACATGCGCGGCCGCGAGAACATCTACCACTCCGACGTTTCCTGGCGCGAGGTGCCGTCGATGGCATCGATGCTGCGCTGTGTGGAATGCCCGGAGTCCGGCGGCGACACGATCTGGGTCGACATGGCGCGTGCCTATGCGGCGCTGCCGGACGCGGTCAAGGAACGGATCGAAGGCCTCTACGCCGTGCACGACATCATGCCAGGCTTCGGCGCGCGCATGACGCCCGAGGAGCGCGAGATCAACCGCAAGAAGTTCCCGGCGGTCACGCACCCGGTCGTGCGCACGCACCCGGAGAGCGGCGAAAAGATCCTCTATGTCAACGAAGGCTTCGTCACGCACCTCGCCAATTTCGGCGAGAAGGCGCAGTTCCGCGTGGGCTTCGACTTCCGCTACGGCGAGCTGGACCTGCTGCAGTACCTGTTCCGCCAGGCCGCGGTGCCCGAATACCAGGTCCGCCTGAAGTGGCGGCCCAACACCATTGCGTTCTGGGACAACCGTTCGACGCAGCACTACGCCGTGCAGGACTATTTCCCGGCGGTGCGCCGCATGATGCGCGCGACCATCATCGGCGACAAACCTTTCTGAAGCGCCCCCACTTTCAGGAGCTACGATCGATGCACCATCTCAATACGTTCTATATCGGGGGCGAGTGGGTGACTCCCGCCGACGGTTTCTCGCTGGCGGATATCGTCAACCCCGCGACGGAGGCTGTGATCGGCACGGTCGCCATGGGCGGCGCGGCCGATGTGGACCGCGCCGTGGCCGCCGCGCGCGACGCCTTCCCGTCGTGGTCCAGGTCCAGCCACGAGGAGCGCCTGGCGCTGCTGCGCCGCATTGCCGATGGCTACAAGGCGCGCATCGGCGAGATCGCCCAGGCCATCAGCACGGAGATCGGTGCCCCGCTGTGGTTGTGCCGCGAGTACCAGGCGCCGATGGGCCTGGTGCAGCTGCAGTCGGCCATCGCCGCGCTGGAAGCCTTTGAGTTCGTCATCATCAGCGGCACCACGCAGGTGGTGCGCGAGCCGGTTGGCGTGACGGCGCTGATCACGCCATGGAACTGGCCGGTCAATCAGATCGCTGCCAAGGTTGCCCCCGCGCTGGCGGCGGGCTGCACGGTGGTGCTCAAGCCGTCGGAGATCGCGCCGCTGGATGCGCGCATCTTTGCCGAGATCGTGCACGAAGCCGGCGCGCCGGCAGGCGTGTTCAATATGCTTTTCGGGACCGGTCCCGCGGTGGGCGCGGCGCTGTCGCGCCATCCGGGCGTGGATATGGTCTCGATCACGGGTTCGACGCGCGCCGGCGTCGACGTAGCCGTGCAGGCCGCGCCCACGGTCAAGCGCGTGGCGCAGGAACTTGGCGGCAAGTCGCCCAACGTGATCCTGGATGACGCCGATCTCAAGGCAGCGGTGTCGACGGGCGTGGTGAGCTGCATGCTCAACTCGGGCCAGACCTGCACGGCGCCCACGCGCATGCTGGTGCCGCGCGCGCAATACCAGGCGGCCATCGCCATTGCGCAGGCGACGGCGCAGGCGCTGACGGTGGGCGACCCCGCCTCGCCGGACAGCAAGCTGGGCCCCAGCTCGAACCGGGCCCAGCATGAACGTGTGCAGCGCATGATCGAAGCAGGTATCGGCGAGGGCGCGCGTGTCATCGCGGGCGGTCCCGGCCGGCCTGACGGGCTCGCGCAGGGCTACTACAACCGCCCGACCGTGTTCGCCGACGTCGACAACGACATGACCATTGCCCGCGAAGAGATCTTCGGGCCGGTGCTGGTCATGATTCCCTATGACGACGAGGCGGAGGCCATCCGCATTGCCAACGACACGCCGTACGGACTGGCCGCCTATGTCTGGTCGGGCGACCCGGCGCGCGCGCGCCGCGTGGCGGGTGAGCTGCGTGCGGGCTCGGTGCAGATCAATGGTGCCCGGATGGACTTCAACGCGCCGTTCGGCGGCTACAAGGCGTCGGGCAACGGCCGCGAATTTGGCGCCTATGGCCTGGCAGAGTTCCTGGAGTACAAGTCGGTCGCCGGCTGTGCCGTGGATGCATGAGGGAGTGAACGCATACATGGAAACCTTTGACTATCTGGTGGTGGGCGCGGGCTCGGCGGGCTGCGCCATTGCAGCGCGGCTGGCCGAGGATCCCGCCGTGACCGTGGCCCTGATCGAGTCCGGTCCGAGCGATCACCACATCAGCGTCTGGATGCCCATCGGCATGGCATCCACTGTGCGCAATCCCGGGCCGCGCAACTACGGCTATTACACTGCGCCGCAGCCAGGCTTCAACGGCCGCCAGGGCTACCAGCCGCGCGGCAAGGGCCTGGGCGGCAGCTCGTCGATCAACGGCATGGTCTATATCCGTGGCCACCGCAACGACTTTGACGACTGGGCGCGTCTGGGCTGCACCGGCTGGAGCTATGAAGAGGTGCTGCCATACTTCCGGCGCAGCGAACACCATGAGGACTACAGCGGCCGCGACGACAACCGCTGGCACGGCGGCTCGGGCCCGCTGCGGGTCAGCAACCTGCGCTCGCCCAATCCGTTCTCGATCCGCTTTGTCCAGGCCGCGATCCAGGCCGGCTACCCGGCGAACGGCGACTTCAATGGGGCGGAGCAGGAGGGCGCGGGCCTGTACCACGTCACGCAGCACCGGGGCGAGCGCTGGAACACGGCGCGCGCCTACCTGCACCAGGGCAATGCCGGCGACAAGACCCTGAGCGGTGGCCGGCGCAACCTGACGGTGCTGGTCGAGACGCAGGTGCTGCGCATCGACTTCGAGGGCACGCGTGCGACAGGCCTCACCGTGGTGCGCGGCGGCGTGGAACAGAAGCTCGCGGCACGGCGTGAAGTCGTTGTCAGCGCGGGCGCCTTCAACTCGCCGCAACTCCTGCTCGCATCGGGCGTGGGACCGGCACAGGAGCTGCGCGAACTGGGCATCGGTGTCGTGGCCGACCTGCCGGGCGTGGGCAAGAACCTGCAGGACCATCCGGACGTCATTCTCAACAAGCAGGTGCGTTCGCTGGACCTGTTCGGCCATTCGCTGCCCGGCTTTGCAAAGCTTTCGATGGAGCTGCTGCGCTACCGCCGCAAGCGTACCGGCATGGCCAGCAGCAACTTCGCGGAAGCCGGCGCCTTTGTCCGGAGCCGGCCGGGCCTGGCCGTACCGGACCTCCAGCTGCACTTCATTCCGGCACTGCTCAACCATGGCAGCGACAGGAAGAAGCTGGGCCACGGCTATTCGTGCCACGCCTGCGTGCTGCGTCCGAAGAGCCGCGGTGAAGTGCGCCTGCGTTCGCGGGACATGCGCGAGGCGCCGCTGATCGATCCGCGCTTCCTGAGCGATGAAGAGGACATGACCGGCATGGTGGCAGGCGTGCGCGCGATCCGCCGGATCTTTGCCCAGGAGGCGCTGGCCAGTGCCGGCGGCCGCGAGCTGTTCACCGACGACTTCGGTCCGGGCGAGGGCAGCCAGCAGGCCATCGAGGCCTTTGTGCGCGAGCGTACCGACAGCGTCTACCATCCGGTCGGCACCTGCAAGATGGGGGTGGACGAGATGGCCGTGGTGGATCCGGCGCTGCGCGTGCGCGGCGTGCAGGGGCTGCGCGTGGTCGACGCTTCCATCATGCCCACGCTGGTCGCGGGCAATACCAACGCGCCGGCGATCATGATCGCCGAGAAGGCGGCCGACCTGATCCGGGCGAGCCGCTAGCGGGCAGCCAGTCACGTCGGGGACCGCCACGCGTGCCCTCGGCGCAAGCCTGCGACGCGCCTTTACAGGTACGTAGCTAAGACGACGTAGGCGTCTGCGGCGCCATGACGGCCGGGAACCGGCTCCAGCCTCAGTAGGGCGGCACCCACCCTGGTGCTCGCTTCACTGCCGGCATTGGCGGTGCTGAGATCCATGCTGACGGGCTGCCCCGTTGCCTCCAGACAGGTGGCGCGGACCATCTGTTCGCCCCGTTGGAACCCGCAGGAGGGCTCCGTAATGGCCCCCTGGAATCTGATGGTGCCGGATTGCGCGGCCGCGGTTCCGGCAATGCCGGCCGCGAGCCACAAAGATAGTCCGAGCCGGCGCACCCGCGCGGGCCCGCGTCTTCCTTTTCGGTCCATATCGACTCCTTCCATGGTGGATGCGACCCGGCCGCCTCGGTGTGGCACTGAGCGCGGCTGCTGTGTATCAGGCGCTCCTATCCCGGATAGCGGCTGGGCCGGGCAGGGCTTTAGTAATTTCCTCAAAAATATTGCAGGTTGTTGATGTCGGCCCGGCGACCTTGCCACCCGCGGCCCGACAGGCGGAACGGCTTACCGCACCAGCAGGCGCGAACGCACGAAGCCGGCGTGGGTGCGCAAGGCTTCCATCATCGCGTCGGACGGTACCCGGTCGAGGTCCGTGACCACGTAGCCGGTATGGCCGCGCGTCTGCAGGTGCTGGCCGTTGATGTTGACGCCGTCCTGCGCCAGCAGCGTGTTGAGCGCGGCCAGCGCGCCGGGCGCGTTGCTGTGGATGTTGAGCAGGCGTGCCGGCGCCTGCAGCGGACCAGGGTCGACCTCAGGAAAATTCACCGCGCCGATGGTGCCGCCGGTTTCCAGGAAGTTCAGCAGCTTGGCGGCCACCTCGGTACCGATATTCTCCTGGGCTTCCTCGGTGCTGCCGCCGATATGCGGCGTCAGCAGGACATTGGGCAGTTGCTGCAGCGGACTGGAGAACGGATCGCTGTTGGTCTTGGGCTCCTGCGGGAACACGTCGATCGCGGCGCCGCCCAGGCGCTTGTCGCGCAGCGCCGCGGCCAGCGCTTCGATGTCCACCACGGTCCCGCGCGAGGCATTGATGAGGATCGCCCCTGGCTTGAAGCGGGCGAGCACGTGCGCGTCGATCATATTTCGCGTGCGCGCGGTGGCTGGCACGTGCAGCGTGACGACATCCGCCTGCGACACGGCTTCCTCGAGCGTACCGGCGGCGCGCGCCGAGCCGAGCGACAGCCTGGCCAGCACGTCGTAGTACACCACGCGCATGCCCATCGATTCGGCCAGTACGCCGACCTGGGAGCCGATGTTGCCGTAGCCGACGATGGCAATGGTCTTGCCGCGCGCCTCGAACGCACTGCTGGCGCCCTTGGCCCACTTGCCTGCATGCGCGAGTGCATTCTTCTCCGGAATCCTGCGCAGCAGCATCACGGCTTCGGACACGACCAGTTCCGCCACCGAGCGCGTATTGGAGAACGGTGCGTTGAAGACCGGAATGCCCGCTGCCGTTGCGGCATCCAGGTCGACCTGGGAGGTGCCGATGCAGAAGCAGCCGATGCTGAGCAGGTCTGGCGCGCTGCGGATGTCGTCCGCGCGCAGGTGCGTGGCGGAGCGGATGCCCACCAGGTCATGGCTGGACAGCGCTTCGCGCAGTTCGTCGCCGGCCAGTGCACCGCTGCGGCGTTCGACCGTCAGGCCGGCTTCGCCGAGGCGCGCCGTGGCGCTTGGATGGATGTTTTCGAGCAGGATCGCAGTGGTCACGTTCGGGTTCCGCGCAAGAAGAGAGCAAGGGAGCCGCGTGCGGTCTCTGCTGCATCGCGGCGAGTTCTATTCTGCGCGAAAACACCGCCGTGGTCCCGGTGACCCTTCCGCCAACGTTGGCTCCCCCGGGACGCGGACGGCTAGCGCGAATGCCCGCGGCGGTCGCCACCCAGCGGGTCGACGATGATCATGGACTGCTGCAGCACGCCGTTCTCGTCGAAGTAGCAGCTGAAATGCGCGGTCTGGTAGCCGTCCTTGTACATCCGGTAGGTCCAGGCCTCGCGCTTCATCAGCGGGTAATACTGGGTGGGCTCGCGCGGCTTGCCGAAGCGCTCGAGCACATCCTGCTTGGTCCAGACGCCCACCTGCGCCTGATAGATTTCTGCTTCCGTCAGCATCTGCCGATAGCCGACAAGCTTGCCTGTGGCGTCAAAGTCCGCAGCATAGACCGTATGCCCGAGTGGCTGCCCGGAGTAGAGCCAGCGCGACGTACCGTTCGGAAAACTGAAGGTGTCGGTGGGTTCGCCGAATGTACTGCGGACCGCACCCTGGTCGCTGCCGATCAGCCGCTGCCCGGTCTGTTCCGGTTGCAGTGCCGAGCAGGCGCCCAGGGTCAGGCCTGCCACGCACGCCAGCGAGGCTACGATTGCCAGGCGGATTCTCATCATGGGCTCCGGGCGGGGAAATCCCGCATGGCGGAATTGTCCGGCCAGTGGCGCGAAGTGTGCAATAGCCACGCGCCGCCTCGGCGACGCTGGCGCCGGTCAGGCGTGGACGCGCAGGACTGCCGCGCCGGCAAGGCGGCCGCCGCGCAGGTCGGCCAGGGCCTGGTTGGCTGCGTCGAGCGGATAGGCGGTTGTATGCGTATGCAAGGGCGTGCGGGCGGCGATCCCCATCAGCGCCTCGCCGTCGGCGCGGGTCAGGTTCGCGACGGAGACGACGCGTCGCTCTTCCCACAGCAGCCGGTAGGGGAACGCGGGGATGTCGCTCATATGGATACCGCCGCAGACCACCGTGGCGCCCTTGCCGACTGCCTGCAGCGCCAGCGGCACCAGCGCCCCCACCGGAGCGAAGATCAGCGCCGCGTCCAGCGTGTCGGGCGGCGCCTGCTCGCTGGCGCCGGTCCAGCAGGCGCCCGTATCGCGCGCGAGCTGTTGCGCGCCCGCATCGCCGGCCCGGGTGAAGGCATAGACTTGCCGGCCTTCCGCGACGGCGATCTGTGCCACCAGGTGCGCGGCCGCGCCAAAGCCGTAGATGCCGACACGGCGGGCATCGCCGGCCATGCGCAAGGTGCGCAGGCCGATCAGGCCGGCGCACAGCAGCGGTGCGGCATGTTCGTCGTCGTAGCCCTCCGGAATCCGGAAACAGTAGCGGCTGTCGGCAATGGTGTATTCAGCGTAGCCGCCGTTGCGCGTGTAGCCGGTGAAGGCCGGCGTGTCGCACAGGTTCTCGCGCCCGGACGTGCAGTAGCGGCAGTGGCCACAGGTATGGCCCAGCCACGGCACGCCCACGCGCTCGCCGAGCGTGAATGCATCGACGCCCGCACCGCAGGCGTCGATGCGGCCGACAATCTCGTGGCCGGGAATCAGGTGGGACTTCGGGTGCGCCAGCTCGCCGTCGGCGATATGCAGGTCGGTGCGGCAGACCCCGCACGCGCTGACGGCAATGCGGACCTCGCCGGGGCCCGGTTCGGGCACCGGCACCTGGCGCAGCCGCAGTGGCTGGCCGGCTTGTTCCAGGACCATGGCGCGCATGGTTTCAGGCATCGTGCGCCTGCGCATGTGCTGCTCGCTAGCCTTCCACTTCGCTGCGGATCAGCAGCACCGGCCGGCTGGTCTTGCTGACCACGCCCTCGGAAACGCTGCCCATCAGCATGCGCCGCACGCCGCGCCGGCCATGCGTGCCGAGTACGATCAGGTCGGCGCTCCAGGTATCGGCCTGGGCGACGATGGTCGACGAGATCTGCCCGGGGGCCACCGGCTTCTCGACCAGCTGGGTCGTATGCCTGATGCCCGCCGCCTCCAGCTTGTCCGCGGCCTCTGCCAGGGCCTTGCGGCCGTAGGCGAGGATGCCCTCCATCACGGCCCTGGCGTCGAAATAGGCGGCATCGAAGAACGCATCGCTGTCATCGGCAACGAACAAGGCCTTGACCTCGGCGCCGGTTGCGCTGGCGAGGATGATGGCCTGGCTCAGGGCGAGGTCGGAAGACTGGCTGCCGTCTACGGCGAGCAGGATGCGCTGGTACATGGTGAACCTCCAGTGAGTCGCGGCGAATGGTCGGAAAACGGCAAATCGGATGAGGCAACGCGTGGCCCTTCTGATTCAGGGTAGTCGCAGCGGACGATCTCAGCTTGACCGGCATCAAGATTTGAGCTGGCGGAGGGGGAACTAAGGCCGTCAGAACCGCGGCAGGCCCGAGCCCGCCCGGAAGTCTCTGGTACGCTTCCCCGAGGTATGGCATCAAGCGGAATCATGCTGTCTTGATGCCGATCACGCACCTGGCGCACCAATGTCTACACTGGTTCACGCCGGATGGCACCCGATTCCACGGAGCAAAGAGCGAATGGACTACAAGACGATCCTTGTCGCGCTGGACGACGACCCCGCGCGCGCGGCGCGCCTGGAAGCCGCACTGGCCTTGTGCCGGCGCTTTGGCGCCGGGCTGGTGGGCCTGACCGCAACCGGCACGCGGCTGGAGCCGTTCCGCGGCGCCGGCGAGGAAGCCGGAAAGTACGCCGCGCGGGCAGCGGCGGACCTGCAGCGCACCATCGACGAGAACCTGGCCACACTGCAAGCCGCGGTGGCATCGCCGGACGCCACCCTAGCCTGCCGCCATGTGGTGGTCGAAGCCGAAGCCGGCTGGGCGCTGGCCACGGAAGGCCGCTTCGCGGACCTGATCCTGCCGCCGCCCTTGCAGGCCGGCGACAACGCGCCGGCGCTGATGGCGGAGGAAGCCGAGTATGCGCTGCTGAATGCGGGGCGCCCGGTCCTGCTGGTGCCTGCCGGCGCCAAGCTGGCGCCGCAAGCGCATGTGCTGGTGGGCTGGGACGGGAGCCAGCCGGCGGCGCGCGCGGTGAGCGACGCGCTGCCGTTGCTGGCGAAGGCTTCTGCCGTGACGGTCGTGGTGGTGGCCGGCGACAGTGGTGAAGACGAGCAGCAAGCGGGTGGCGAACGCCTGCTGCAGTGGCTGGCCGCCCACGGGGTGACCGCCTGGCTGCGGGTCCAGCGTGGTGGACAGCCGGGGGAGGTGCTGCTGCGGCTGACGCAGGAACTGAATGCGGGCTTGCTGGTGGCAGGCGGCTACGGCCGCAGCCGCCTGCGCGAGCGCATGCTGGGCGGCACCACGCGCACGCTGGTACGGCAGGCCGGCGTGCCGCTGTTGCTGTCGCACTGACCCGATTCAGCCCGTTCAACCCGTTCAACCGCGCGCCGGCGTTGCCACCCGGCGCGCGGGTGCGAGCCTCAGGCGGGCAGGAAGCCTTCGACCGTCAGGTAACGCTCGCCGGTGTCGTAGTTGAAGCCGAGCACGCGCGTGCCGGCCGCGAGCTCGGACAGCTTGGCGGCAATGGCGGCGAGAGTCGCGCCCGACGAAATGCCGACCAGGATGCCTTCTTCGCTCGCGCAGCGGCGCGCCATGTCGCGGGCCGGTTCGGCATCCACCTGGATCACGCCATCGAGCAGGCCGGTCTTCAGGTTGGCCGGGATAAAGCCGGCGCCGATGCCCTGGATCGGATGAGGCGCGGGAGCGCCCCCGGAAATCACCGGTGAAGCCGTGGGCTCGACGGCGAATACCTTGAGCTGCGGCCACTGCTGCTTGAGCACCTGTGCGCAGCCGGAAATATGGCCGCCAGTGCCGACGCCGGTGACCAGCACATCTAGACCCTCCGGAAAGTCCGCGATGATTTCCTGGGCCGTGGTGCGTGCGTGGACATCGATGTTGGCCGGATTCTCGAACTGCTGGGGCATCCAGGCGCCCGGAATGGAGGCGATCAGTTCCTCGGCGCGCGCAATCGCGCCCTTCATGCCTTTCTCGCGCGGGGTCAGGTCGAAGGTCGCGCCGTAAGCCAGCATCAGGCGGCGCCGCTCGATGGACATGCTCTCCGGCATCACCAGGATCAGCTTGTAGCCCTTGACCGCCGCCACCATCGCCAGGCCGATGCCGGTATTGCCCGAGGTCGGCTCGACAATGGTGCCGCCTGGCTTGAGCACGCCACGGCGTTCGGCATCTTCCACCATCGCCAGCGCGATGCGGTCCTTGATCGAGCCGCCCGGGTTAGACCGTTCCGACTTGATCCAGACCTCGTGGTCCTTGCCGAACAGCCGGTTGATGCGGATATGCGGCGTATTGCCGATGGTTTGCAGGATATTGACTGCCTTCATGTTTTTCTCCGGAGGGGCGCGCGGCAAGCCGCTGCGCGAATGCTTGCGGCCGGGATTCTATTGAAGAAGTCCGCGGCCGGCTTATGCCAAGTTATGCCACGTTAAGCCACGTTAAGCCGCGTTAAGCCGCGTGGCCCGCCGCATGGCCTGCGGCGTGAACCTGCGGGCCCGGCGCGAAGCGTTCCAGCACATGGGCGGTCATGCCCCTGGCCAGTTCCTCTTCACCGTAGAAGACCGTGCCGATCGCTTCCTTGCGCAGCATGACGGACTCGTCCTCGTTGTGCGTGCGCAGGACGATCTCGATCGACGGATTGAGCGTGCGCGCGATACTGGCCATTTGCCGGACATCGAGCGGATCGGCAACGGCCACCACCAGCATCGCGGCACGCGCGATATGGGCCTGGATCAGCACCGCGGGGTCGGCGGCATTGCCGGAGACCGCCGCGATGCCGCGGTTGCGCAGGCTCTCCACCAGTTCCCGGTTCTGCTCCGCGACCACGAACGGGATGCCGCGCGCCTGCAGCGCGCTGGCGATGCGCCGGCCCACGCGGCCGTGGCCGATCAGCACCACCTGGCCTTCCAGGTACTTGCGCTCGGTGCTCGTCGGCAGTTCGGCGTAGGGGTCGCCACGCTGCTCCAGGCGCCTGGCCAGTGCCGAGCGCTTGAGGATCCAGCGGCGCAACGGTTCGCTGAGGGCGAACAGCACCGGGTTCAATGCAATCGAGATCAGCGCGGCGGCCAGCACCAGGCTCATGCCCTCGGCGGGCAGCAGCCCGAGCGTAAGGCCGAGGCCGGCGAGGATGAACGAGAACTCGCCGATCTGCGCCAGGCTTGCCGACACCGTCAGCGCGGTATTGAGCGGATAGCGGAAGGCCAGCACCAGCGCAAAGGCCGCGGCCGACTTGCCGAGGATGATGATGGCCACCGTGCCCAGCACGTGCAAGGGCTGCTCGACCAGGATCGCCGGCTTGAACAGCATGCCCACCGAGACGAAGAACAGCACCGAGAACGCGTCGCGCAGCGGCAGCGATTCCTGCGCGGCGCGATGGCTGAACTCGGATTCGCGCATGACCATGCCGGCGAAGAAGGCGCCCAGCGCGAACGAGACGCTGAACAGTTGGGCCGCGCCATAGGCAATGCCGATCGCCGCGGCAATGACCGACAGCGTGAACAGCTCGCGCGAGCCGGTGCGCGCGACCAGCCACAGGAACCACGGCAGCACGCGGCGGCCCGCCACCAGCATCAGCGCGATGAAGGCGCCGACCTGCAGCAGCGTCAGCGCGATGGTGGTCCACAGCGGCGTGGCTTGCGCCGCTTCGGCACCTGTCGATCCGCCGAGAATCCCGGCCAGCGGCGGCAGCAGGACCAGCACGAGCACCGTGGCCAGGTCCTCGACCACCAGCCAGCCCACGGCGATGCGGCCGTTCATGCTTTCGAGCACGCCGCGCGTCTCCAGCGCCTTGAGCAGCACCACGGTGCTGGCGCACGACAGCGACAGCCCGAAGATCAGCCCGCTGCCCCAATGCCAGTCCCACAGCCACGCCACGCCGGCACCGAGCGCCGTGGCCAGCGCCATCTGCACCACCGCGCCGGGCACCGCGATGCGCTTGACCGCCAGCAGGTCCTTCAGCGAGAAATGCAGCCCGACGCCGAACATCAGCAGCATCACGCCGATCTCGGAAAGCTGGGACGCCAGGTGGACGTCGGCGACGAAGCCCGGCGTGCCCGGGCCGATGATGATGCCGGCGACCAGGTAGCCGACCAGCGCCGGCACCTTGATCCGCTCGGCCAGGTAGCCAAGGGCCAGGGCAATGCCGAAGCCGGCCGCAAGCGTGGTGATAAGGGGAATGTTGTGTTCCATGCAGGACGATTGGGAGCGGCGGATTGAAAACGGGGGCGGTCCTGCGGCGGACCCGGCAGCCCGTTGCCGTGGTGGCAACGATGGGTCTGCCGTGCGCCGGCAGACATACCAGGCCCCCTCATGATAACGGCATCCGGCGGCGGGCCTGTCGGACAGATTCGCGCAGCGCACCCTGCGAAGTGCCGGGCCTGTGGTGCAAGCGTGTGGTGCAGGCAAACGGTGCGTTCGGGAATTGCAGATGGTGCGCCGCCCGGTTAACAGCGATGATCCTGCCCGACATCGACCGATTTCCGCTCCACCATGCGCGTCCACCTGCAGTCCCACTCGCACGTCAGCCTGCAGCGCCTGTTCCTGGCGTTTCCGCTGACGGTCGCGCCCACGCAGGGCAGGTCGGTGATCAGGCGGCGTGGCCATGAGCGGCTGCTGGTGCCCGGGCAGGCAGTCACGATCGAGCCGTTCGAGGCCATCGACATGCACCTGGATGGCAGCTGCGTGCAGCCGTCGGCGTGTACCGTCGAAATCCGCCACGGCATGCCCGGTACCGCGCAGGATGGCCTGCATCACCGCATCTCCCGTCGCGTATTCCTGCAGCCCCAATATGCGTGGAGCGCCGGCTTCATCGCCGAACGGCTGGACATGCCCGCGGCGCAGCTGCGCCGGCTGCTGTTCTCGCAAGGCACGGCGCTCACGGATCTGTGCCGCACGCAAAGGCTGATGCGCCTGTTGTTCGAAGCCATGAGCGCAGACGTTGCCATGGGGGACCTGAAGCGCTTTGTCGGCTGGCCGCCTGCCGGCGACGTGGAGTCCGCGTTCTATGACCGCTTCGGCGTCTCCATGCAGACCGCGAGGCGGCTGGCGGGCCAACCGGCGCGCGAGCTGCGGCGATCGATCGCCTGAGCAGTTCCCGGCACCCGTGGTCGAGGTCGGCGGCCTCAGCCTGGTTTCCGTGCGATTTGGAATAATGGTGTCCTGCGACGCAGCGCGGGACGGGCCTGCGGTGCGTCGCGCGTCAACGGAATCCACCCAGGGAGCTGCGCGAACATGGCCAAGCGTGAACATCACTATCGGGTCTCGGTCGAATGGACCGGCAACAAGGGCAGCGGAACATCGGGCTACCGGGCCTATGCGCGCGATTACACGATCCGCTCCGGAGCCAAGCCAGCCATTCCCGGCTCATCGGACCCGGCGTTCCTTGGCGACGCGGCACGCTGGAATCCCGAAGACCTGCTGGTGGCGTCGGTGTCGGCCTGCCACAAGCTCTGGTACCTGCACCTCTGCTCTGAAGCGGGCATCGTCGTGCTGGCCTACGCCGATGACGCGCAAGGCACGATGGTCGAGGGCGAGACCGGCCACTTCACGCAGATCGTGCTGCGCCCGCGTGTCACCCTGCGCGCAACGGACGATCTCGAACTGGCCGGGCGGCTGCACCATGCGGCGCACGAGCAATGCTTCATTGCCAACTCGCTCAACTTTCCCATCCTGTGCGAGCCGTCGTTTGAACAGGTCGACGCTTAGACGGGCGGCCGCCGGCAGACGGATGCGGTTGTTCGGGCCGCCCTGACGTTTCGCGCGGCTGTTGGTCGCCGCCCACCACATTCTCTCCGTACAAGGCCGTAGCGCGCACCTGGCGACGCGCGCGAGCCGTGGCACGGCATCTGCATAGTCTCGATCGAACGTCGTTTCCCGCCGTTCGCTTTCCATGACTACAGGAGATTCCCATGTCCAAGCTACTGATCGAGAACCTGGCACGTGTCCGCGAACTGGATCTGGCCGCGCGCGTCGCCATCCGCGGCGGCTATGCCACCATGTCGTCCATTGCCGTGGGTGAGCCCGACCCAAACGGGTCGTTGCCGCCGCTGCCTTCGATGCCGCCATTGCCATCGTTCCCACCGATGCCGCCGATGCCGCCAATGCCGGCGCTGCCCGAGTTTCCGCCGGGATTTCCGTTCCAGCCGAAAGCCCAGCCGAAGGTCGTGCCGCTGTAGTTGGCGCGCTCGCCGTCGCGCCCGGGACATTGTCAACAGCGCCGTGCCGAACCGGTACAGCGCGTTGACGATGTCGATGCGCCGCCTGCTCGCCACGCCGGCTTCGAGCGTGAGCCGTGCCGGACTAAGGTACTAAGGGCGTTCCGGGTCCTCCCTTCTGACACGTTCCTGCCGGGGTATCCCCGTCCATGTGCAACGATGCGCCGCGCCGCCGAGCTCCGAGGCAAGCGCCGACAGCGTCATGGCAAGCAATATCAGCAATCTTTGCATCCACTGTTCCGCGCCTCAGCGCCGGTCGACGTCAAGGACTGCCTGCGCGAAGGCGGCAGGCGCTTCCTGCGGCAGGTTGTGGCCGATGCCGCCGGCCAGGTCGCGGTGCTCATACCGGCCGGTGAACTTGCTGGCATAGGCGCGGGGTTCGGGATGGGGCGCGCCGTTGGCATCGCCTTCCATGGTGATCGTCGGCACGGTGATCGCGGGCGCCGTGCCGAGCTTCCTCTCGATGTCGTCGAAGCGCGCTTCGCCCGTGGCCAGTCCTTGCCGCCAGCGGTAGTTGTGAATGGTGATTGCCACATGATCCGGGTTGTCGAACGCGGCCGCACTGCGCTCGAACGTGGCGTCGTCGAAGTTCCATTGCGGCGATGCCAGCTTCCAGATCAGTCTGGCGAACTGCCGCGTGTACTTCTGATAGCCAGCCGCACCGCGGTCCGTGGCGAAATAAAACTGGTACCACCATTGCAGTTCGGCCTCCGGTGGCAGCGGCTGCTTGCCGGCCGCCTGGCTGCCGATCAGGTAGCCGCTGACCGACACCAGCCCGCGGCAGCGGTCCGGCCACAGTGCGGCCATGATGCCGGCGGTACGTGCGCCCCAGTCAAAGCCGGCCACGACGGCGTTGCGGATGCCGAGTGCGTCCATCAGCGCGATCATGTCGGCCGCGATGGCCGATGGCTGGCCGTTGCGCGGGGTGTCGGCCGACAGGAAGGTGGTCGAGCCATAGCCGCGCAGGTAGGGGATGATCACGCGATAGCCACGCGCCGCCAGCAGGGGCGCCACGTCGACGAAGCTGTAGATGTCGTACGGCCAGCCGTGCAGCAGCAACGCGACCGGCCCGTCGGCCGGACCGGCCTCGGCGTAGCCGACGTTCAGCACGCCGGCATTGACATGCCGGATCGGTGCGAAGGTCGTATGGGTACCGGGTTTGGTCGGGGGCAGGGGTGCCGCCTTCGCCACGCCGGTCTGTGCCCGGGCAGCCTGCGACAGGCCCAGCTGCGCTGCGGCCAGCGTTGCGGCCGCGGCGCCCAGAAAGCCCCGGCGGGGCAGATCGATTCTTTCCGACATCTCTTTCTCCTGTGTACGTGATCAACTTGAACACGAGTCTAGGAGGCCGCGGCAAGCGGCATGTGTCGGGAACCCCGGGGCTTTGTATCGCTGTGTATCTGCGCATGGTTGCCCGATACGCCGATACAAGAAGCTGGCCTGACGCGCTACTTCTGCCCGGTTGCCGTGCGCCAGCGCGCGACGAATTCGCGATAAGCCGCGATGTCGAGGTGCCGCGTCAGGTCCGCGTCGTTCAGGATCGGCCGCATGCTGGGGCCAAGCTGCGTCACCAGCCGGGCAGCGGTGGTATCGCCGCCGACATCGCTGCGCACGGCGTACAGCCCGGCGCGCTGCGCCATCAGGGTCTGGCCGCGCCGCGACAGCGTGTAGTCGACCCACAAGCGGGCCGCGTTCGGGTGGCGCGCGCGCTGGCTGATCAGCTGGATGCGCGACAGCACCAGCGTGTAGTCCGTCAGGAAGGCGACACCGATGGCGGCGTTGTTCTGCGCCTGGCCAATCGCGTATGCGCCGAGCACGTTGTAGGCGAGCGTCATGCTGCCATTGGCAACCTGGCGCAGCATGGCGGCGGTCGTCGGCACATAGCGGGCGTCGAGCTTGCCCAGTTCCGCGGCGATGTCCCAGAAGGCCGGGCCTGCGGTGGCGTCCTGCGTGGCCAGCAGGAACCCGAGGCCCGACTTCTCGATGTCGTAGGTGATGACCTTGCGGCGCAGCTGGCTGGCCTGCGTCGCCAGCAGCTTTGCCAGCTCGGCGTGGGTGCGCGGTACCTGGGCGGCGCGCAGCAGCTTGCGGTTGTAGGCGATCGCCACCGGGTCGATGCTGGTGGCCCAGGCCTGGTCCTGCCAGCGGGCCCAGGCCGGCAGCCCGGGCGCTTCTGGCGAGGCGTAGGACATGGCATAGCCGCGCCTGACCAGGCTGGCCTGCAGGTCCATCGCCGAACTCCACAGTACGTCCGCGGACTCGGTCCCGAGCTGGGTCTCGGCCAGGTAGCGGTGATAAAGCTCGGTGCTGGTCAGGTCGTCGTACTCGATCCGGACGCGCGGATACATCGAGCGGAAGTCGGAAAGCAGCGGCCTGACCAGGTCGGCATCCGTGGTGGCGTAGATCACCAGGCGGCCTTCATCCTCGGCCGCGCGGACCACGCTGGCGTAGTCCGGCGCGTAGCCGGGCGGCACCGTCGCCCTGGGTGCGTAGTCCAGCAGTTCGTTGGCGTCCTGCGCGGTCGATACCAGGGGCCAGCCCAGCGCCAGCGCCAGCAGGGCGCGTCGCCGGGGGAGCCGTTGCGTGCGGTGATTTCGCATGGCGGTGCCTCAGGTCCCTCAGGTCCGGCCCATGACCGGGATGACGCCGAAGACGATGCAGGCGGCCAGCATCACCACCGCCGCCGACAGCGCCCACAGCAGCGTATAGCGCTGATGGTCGCCGAACTCGACCTCGGCCAGGCCGACCAGCAGGTAGGTCGACGCCACCAGCGGGCTGAGCAGGTGGACCTGCTGGCCGATCAGCGAAGCGCGCCCCAGTTCCGCCGCGGTAATGCCATGCACGGCGCCGGCCTTGGCGAGGATCGGCAGGATGCCGAAGTAGAAGGCATCGTTGGAGATGAAGAACGTGAACGGCACGCTCAGCACTGCGGTGACGACCGCCAGGTACGGCTCCAGCCAGTTGGGCAGGCCCGCGATCACGCTGGCGGCGATGGCATCCACCATCTTGGTCCCCGACAGGATGCCCACGAAAATGCCGGCGGCGAAAATCAGCGAGACCACCGGCACGATGTTGCCGGCATGCTCGGCGATCCGCTCCTTCTGGTCCTGCATGTTCGGATAGTTGACCATCAGCGCGATCGCCGAGGCGACCATGAACAGCACCTGGAGCGGGATCGCGCCGTGGATGAGCAGCGCCATCAGCGCTACGGTCAGCGCGAAGTTGAACCACAGCAGCCGGGGCCGCGAGGTAGTCGGGTTGCTGGCCGTGACCGCCGGGGCGTCGTCGGCCGGTGCGCCCGCCTGCTGCAGCGCAAGGGCGCCGAGCCGCGTCTTCTCGCGGCGCCCCAGCAGGCCCGCGACGAAGATGCCCCACATGCCGGTGACGATCATCGGCAGGATCATCGGCACGAACAACTGGCCCACGTCCACGCCGAGCGAGCTGGCCGCGCGCGCGGTCGGGCCGCCCCACGGCAGGATATTCATGAGCCCGCCGGCCATCATGATGACGCAGGCCAGCACCAGGCGGCTCAGGCCCAGGCGCTTGTACAGCGGCAGCATCGCGGCGCAGGTGATCATGTAGGTGGTCGAGCCGTCGCCATCGAGCGATACCACCGTCGCCAGCACGAAGGTGCCGATCACGATCTTGGTCGGGTCGTTGCCGACCAGCCTGAGGATGACCCGCACCGCCGGGTCGAACAGTCCGGCATCGATCATGATCCCGAAATACAGGATCGCGAACATCAGCATGACGCCGGTAGGGGCCAGCTTCTTGATGCCTTCCAGCATCATCGGGCCCAGTTCAATTCCGAAGCCCGCCAGCAGACCGAAGGCGATCGGCACCAGGATCAGGGCGACCATCGCCGACAGGCGCTTGGTCATGATCAGCGCCATGAAGACGATGATCATCGTATAGGCGATGGCGGTCAGCATGCACGAACCTCCGGCGATGCGCACGTCACGAACCGGTAGTCCGATGCGGCAGCCGATGGCGTGCATCGCATCCGGGGCTGCGACGCCGCGATCACTGCGTCGATACGGTCGCAGTATATGTTGCGCGAGAGGCCTGCGTGAAACCGCGCTTTGTTCTCTTCCGCACGCGCCCTGGCGCCGGCGGCTTGCGCCGCGCAAAGGCCGGCGAACTCGATTTGCCGTGATCTGTAAACCATGCCGGAGAGGCGCATGACAAGTGTCTCCTTGACCAAACTGTGCCCACCGAAGGGTCTGGGAGGGGGATGCTAGAGACCCAAGCTGTCATTTTGCCGTCACAGGCGCCTAGGGTAATCACGGAGGGGTGAGGCGTGGAGCGACAGCTTCACGCCAATGCGTTGGCCGGTGCGGACGCGCTGATCCGTTCAGGCCTTGGCCTCGCGCCACAGCAGTTCGCGCTTGCGGTCCACGCCCCAGCTTGCTTCGAAGACGGGTAAACCCCAGTTCCAACTAACTTGTATATACAATACCGTACAACCATATAAGACCTCGCTGCGGCGAGGTCGAGTTTTTGAGCAAATTGTGGACAAGGAATAACAGCGAGCCCCGCCCCCGCGGCTGCCCGCATTGCCCGCGTCCTGAACAATGACCCATCGACCGGCGTGATGCGCCACGCTTCCCAGTGAATCTGAACATGTCTTATCAAGCAAACCTGTCGGCCACCGCCCTCCATCTGCAACCCGGTGAGCTGACGCTCGCGCAACTGCGTGCCGTGCATCAGCATCCGGTCAGGATCACGCTCGACGAGCGTGCCTTCGCGGCCATCGACCGCAGCGTGGCGTGCGTGGAGAGCGTCATCTCCGAGGGCCGCACGGCCTATGGCATCAACACCGGCTTCGGCCTGCTGGCGCAGACGCGCATCGCACGCGAGGATCTGGAAAGCCTGCAGCGCTCGCTGGTGCTCTCGCATGCGGCCGGCGTGGGCGAGCCGATCGATGACGCCCTGGTGCGCCTGATCATGGTGCTCAAGATCAACAGCCTGGCGCGGGGGCTGTCCGGCATCCGCCGCAAGGTCATCGACGCGTTGATCGCACTGGTGAACGCCGAGGTGTACCCGCGCATCCCGCTGAAGGGCTCGGTTGGCGCCTCGGGCGACCTCGCGCCGCTTGCCCACATGTCCCTGCTGCTGCTCGGCGAGGGCCAGGCGCGCCATCGCGGCAAATGGCTGCCCGCACGCGAAGCGCTTGCCCTTGCCGATCTGCAACCGCTCACGCTCGCCGCCAAGGAAGGGCTTGCATTGCTCAACGGCACGCAGGTATCCACCGCCTATGCCCTCCAGGGCTTGTTCCAGGCAGAAGACCTGTTCGCCGCGGCAAGTGTCTGCGGCGCGCTGACCGTCGAGGCGTCGCTCGGCTCGCGTGCTCCGTTCGATCCACGTATTCACGCGGCGCGTGGCCAGCGTGGCCAGATCGACTCGGCTGCGATCTACCGCCAACTGCTGGGGCCGACCAGCGAAATCGGCCAGTCCCATGCGAGCTGCGAGAAGGTGCAGGATCCCTATTCCCTGCGCTGCCAGCCGCAAGTCATGGGCGCCTGCCTGACGCAGATCCGCAATGCGGCGGACGTCCTTGGCGTCGAAGCGAACTCGGTTTCCGACAACCCGCTGGTGTTTGCGCAGGAAGGAGACATCATCTCGGGCGGCAACTTCCACGCCGAGCCGGTGGCCATGGCGGCGGACAACCTCGCGCTGGCGCTGGCCGAGATTGGCGCGCTGAGCGAGCGGCGCATTTCGCTGATGATGGACAAGCATATGTCGCAGCTGCCGGCGTTCCTTGTCGCCAATGGCGGCGTCAACTCCGGCTTCATGATCGCGCAGGTCACGGCCGCGGCTTTGGCGTCGGAGAACAAGGCGCTGGCACACCCCGCCAGCGTCGACAGCCTGCCCACCTCCGCGAACCAGGAAGACCACGTGTCCATGGCACCCAACGCCGGCAAACGGCTTTGGGAGATGGCCAGCAACGTGCAGGGCATCCTTGCCATCGAATGGCTCGCCGCCTGCCAGGGACTCGATTTCCGCGAGGGGGCAAAGACTACCGACGCGCTCGAGCGCGCGCGCGGGCTGCTGCGACAGTCAGTGCCGTTCTACGACAAGGACCGCTACTTCGCGCCGGACATCGAAGGTGCCAGCGCACTGATCGCCGAGCGCCACCTCACGGCCCTGCTGCCTGCGGGCATGCTGCCGAGCCTCTAAGAACAGGCCACCTATACCGGCGCGGAGCGGGCGAAGATCCGCGCGCCATGGGACCGTCGGTTCCCATCCCGATATCTTTCAGGAGACAGCTTGAAAAACCTGCAACGCAACCTCGGCGCGCGGCATATCCGCTTTCTTGCGCTTGGCTCGGCCATTGGCACGGGCCTGTTCTACGGCTCGGCATCGGCCATCCAGCTCGCTGGCCCCGCCGTCATTCTGGCCTATATCCTGGGCGGCGCAGCCGTCTACATGGTCATGCGCGCGCTCGGCGAAATGGCGGTTCGCGAGCCGGTATCAGGCTCCTTCGGGCGCTATGCAAGCGAGTACCTCGGCCCGCTCGCGGGCTTTCTCACCGGATGGACCTATATCCTCGAGATGATCATCGTCTGCCTCGCGGACGTGACCGCATTCGGCATCTACATGGGATTCTGGTTCCCCGAAGTTCCGCAATGGATATGGGTGCTCGGCATCGTCATGCTGATCTGCGGGTTGAACCTGTGCAACGTGAAGGTGTTCGGGGAACTGGAGTTCTGGCTTGCCTTGGTGAAGATCCTCGCCATCGCCGCGATGATCATCGGCGGCACCCTGATCCTGTTCCTCGGGGTCCAGATGAATGGCGAACACTCTCCGGGCCTGACCAATCTGTGGGCGCATGGCGGCTTCCTCCCGCACGGCGTTGGAGGACTGATTGCCTCGCTGGCCGTGGTGATGTTTGCGTATGGCGGCATCGAGATCATCGGCATCACCGGCGGTGAAGCCAAGAACCCGGAGAAGGTCATCCCGAGGGCGATCAACGCCGTGCCGGCGCGGATCCTGCTGTTCTACGTACTGACGATGACCGTGCTGATGGCAATCTTTCCGTGGACCGGCATTGGCGGTCAGGGCAGCCCGTTTGTACAGATCTTCTCCGGGCTGGGCATCAAGTCCGCCGCGGCGATTCTGAACCTGATCGTGATTTCCGCCGCCATCTCGGCAATCAACAGCAACATCTTTGGCGCCGGACGGATGATGTTCGGCATGGCGGAGCAGGGCCAGGCACCGCGCATCTTTGCGACCACCTCGCGTCACGGTGTGCCCTGGGTGACGGTGCTGGCGATGGCCGCCGCGCTGCTCGGCGGCGTGGTGCTGAACTACCTGATTCCCGAGCAGGTGTTCGTGATCATTGCATCGATCGCGACCTTCGCGACCGTATGGGTCTGGCTCATGATCCTGCTGTCCCAGGTTGCCATGCGGCGCCGCCTGTCGGCCGAGGAAGTTCGCGCCCTCAAGTTCAAGGTGCCGATGTGGCCCGTCGGTCCGGCGCTTGCGATTGCCTTCATGCTGTTTGTAATCGGCGTGCTGGGCTATGTCGAAGACACGCGCGTGGCGCTCTATGTCGGCATGGGTTGGGTTGCGCTGCTGTCACTCGCCTGGTATCTCCGGGCCAAGCCGCAGGATGACCGGATTCTTGCCCAGGAGACCAGCGCATCGTGATGCCGGTTTGACAGACATGATGTGTTCACGGTCTGGCAGGTCCGGCAGGGCGCTCACCTCCGGCGTCAAGTCGGAGGCGACGCCCGGCGACTGGGAATCGAATTCGTGCCTAAGGCGCTTTTTTGGGGCTTTCGGCGGATCGTGGGAATGGGGAAGGGTTGGGTTTTTCGTGCTTGGCAGGCGCCGCCACAAAACCCCCGCCGGCGACGCCGTCGAAACAGCAGCGCCCGCCAAGCACGCCAACCCCGTCATCCCCCATTCCCCGCAATCCAGCGAAGAACCTTTTTTCGTCTCGGATGCGCGGGATGGCGGTGCCCGGCACCGCATGGCCGCCGGGCAGGATCCCGCTACTTACGCCACCAACAGTCCACGCTCGCGCGCCAGCGTGATCGCCGTGTCCTCGATCATGTCTTCCTGTCCGCCCACCAGCCGCTGGCGCCCCAGTTCGACCAGGATCTCGCGCGCGGGAATGCGGTACTTGGCCTCGGCGCGCTTGGCGAACAGCAGGAAGGACGAATACACGCCGGCATAGCCCAGCGTGAGCGCGTCGCGGTCGATACGGATCGGGTGGTCCATGATCGGCACCACCAGGTCCTCGGCCACGTCGGCAATGCGGAACACGTCGACGCCGGTCTCAATGCCCATGCGCTCGCACACGGCCACCAGCACTTCCATCGGCGTGTTGCCGGCACCGGCGCCCAGCCCCGCGGCGGCGGCGTCGATGCGGTTCGCGCCGCACGCAATCGCGGCCAGTGAATTGGCCACGCCCATGGCGAGGTTGTGGTGGCCATGGAAGCCCAGCTCGGTCTCGGGCCGCAGCGCCTGCCGCACGGCGGTCAGCTTCTCGGCGACGTCGTGCGGCAGCATGTGGCCGGCCGAGTCGGTGATGTACAGGCAGTTGGCGCCGTAGCTTTCCATCAGCAGCGCCTGCTGCACCAGCGTCTGCACCGGCGCCATGTGCGCCATCATCAGGAAGCCCACCGTATCCATGCCCAGCTTGCGCGCCATGCCGATATGCTGCTCGGAGACGTCCGCTTCGGTGCAATGCGTGGCGACGCGGATGGTATGCACGCCAATCTCGTGCGCCATGCGCAGGTGGTCGACGGTGCCGATGCCGGGCAGCAGCAGCGCCGAGACGCGCGACTGCTTCAGCTCGCCCAGCACCGCGCGCAGGTATTCCTCGTCGCTGTGCGCGGGAAAGCCGTAGTTGACCGAGGCGCCGCCCAGGCCGTCGCCGTGGGTCACTTCGATCAGCGGCACGCCGGCGGCATCCAGGCCGCGGGCGATGCCCTTCATCTGTTCCAGCGAGATCTGGTGGCGCTTCGGATGCATGCCGTCGCGCAGCGTCATGTCGTGCAGGGTGATGCGTTGGCCCATGGCGTGGCTCCTCAGGCGGCAGTGGTTTCAGGGACGGCCAGCATCGCGGCGGCGATGCACTCGGCGGTGCGAGCCGCCGAGGCGGTCATGATGTCGAGGTTGCCGGCGTACTTCGGCAGGTAGTCGCCCAGCCCCTCCACCTCCAGGAAGATCGACACGCGCTGGCCGTCGAACACGGGGCCGTTCTTGAGCGTATAGCCCGGCACGTACTTGCGCACTTCGGCAATCATGTCGTGCACGGACGCGGTGATGGCGGCCACGTCGGGCGCGTCGTCGGTCAGGCAGTGGATGGTGTCGCGCATGATCAGCGGCGGCTCGGCCGGGTTGATCACGATGATGGCCTTGCCCTGGCGCGCGCCGCCCACGGCCTCGATCGCGCCCGCGGTGGTGCGCGTGAATTCGTCGATATTGCGGCGCGTGCCGGGACCGACCGAGCGCGACGACACCGTCGCGACGATCTCGCCATAGGCCACCGGCTGCACGCGCGACACGGCGTACACCATGGGGATGGTGGCCTGGCCGCCGCACGTGACCATGTTGACGTTCATCTCGTTGCTGCCGATATGGGCGTCGAGGTTGACCGGCGGCACGCAGAACGGCCCGATCGCGGCCGGCGTCAGGTCGATCACGCGCACGCCGCGCGCGGTGAGCCTGGCCGAGTGCTCGGCGTGGACGTAGGCCGAGGTGGCATCGAAGGCGATGCGGATATCGTCGGCTTCCAGGTGCGGCAGCAAGCCGTCGATGCCGTCGCTGGTGGTCTTCAGGCCCAGCTCGCGCGCTCGCGCGAGGCCTTCGGAGGCGGCTTCTACGCCCACCATCCAGACGGGTTCCAGGATGTCGCTGCGGCGCAGCTTGTAGAGCAGGTCGGTGCCGATATTGCCGGGCCCGATCAGGGCGCATCGGATCTTGTTCATGGTGCCTCGCCTCGCAAGTAGAGTGAATCGGAAAGTCAGCAGAACATGGCGCTGCAGCCGCCGATGCCGCTGATGCGCATGGACAGCCGGTCGCCGGCCTGCACGGGAATCAGTGCCGCCAGCGAGCCGGACAGGATGGTTTCGCCGGCCAGCAGCGGAATGCCGAAGCTGCCCAGCGTGTTGGCGAGCCACGCCACCGCGTCGGCGGGATGGCCCAGCGCGGCGCTGCCCAGGCCCGTGGCCACGCATTCGCCGTTCTTTTCCAGCACCATCTCGCATGCGGCCAGGTCCAGCGCCTGCGGGCTGACGCGCTCGTCGCCAAGTACGTAGACGCCGCATGAAGCGTTGTCGGCCACGGTGTCCTCGATGCGGATGCGCCAGTCGCGGATGCGCGAGTCGACGATCTCGAAGCACGCTGCCACCGACTCGGTCGCATCGAGCACGTCGTCGCGGGTCACGCCGGGGCCGCGCAGGTCGCGCCGCAGGAAGAAGGCGATCTCGCCTTCGGCGCGCGGCTGGATCAGCGTGTCCGTGGGGATGGGCTGGCCCGCGGCGTAGTGCATGCTTTGCAGCAGGATGCCGAAGTCGGGCTGGTGCACGTCCAGCATCTTCTGCACCACCTCGCTGGTCACGCCGATCTTCTTGCCGGTGACGCGGTCACCGGCGGCCAGCCGGTGCGCGACAAAGCCCTGCTGGATGCGATAGGCGTCGCGCACGTCCAGCGCCAGGCCGCGGCCGCTGAGAGGCGGCACGGGCGTTCGCGCGACGAGTGCTTGGTGGAGTTCGTTGCTGAGCGTGGAGATCAGGTCGGCATTCATGGCGGGAGAAGTCGGGTGGCGGTGCCGCGGCAACACGTGGTGATGTGCCGCGGCAACACGGGGTGATGCGTGCGTCAGAACGAGTACTTGGCGTTGAAGGCCACGTAGTCGCGGTCAGCCAGCGGGCGGTTGGCAATGCTCGCGCCGCCGATGAACGCGGCGTAGGTCAGGCCGAGTTCCAGGTTGTTCAGGTACTTCAATGTCACGCCCACGCTGGCGCGCTTGTCGCCATAGCCCATCAGCGTGCCGAAGGCGCCGGCCACGGACGACTGACCGCTGAACTGCTGCGCATAGGTGAGCGGCACCGTCAGGTCCCAGCCGTCGAACACATTGTTGTAGGTCAGCGACCAGCCGACCTGGAACGCCGCCGAATTGCGCGTGTTGGTCAGCTGGCTGAAACCCATCACCGAATCCACGCCCAGCACGTGCAGGTAGGCGATTTCACCGAGCAGAGACTGCGAGTTGGCCAGGAAGGTCGGGCCGATCGAGTAGATCGCCGACAGCTGCCCCTGCAGGGCACGTCCGGGCGACGCGGTGGGCGAGCCGGCCACGTTCACCAGCATTGGGATGCCGTCCTTGTAGCTGATTTCACCGGCGATATTGGCGCCAAGCACTTGCGTGGAGAAGCTGGCGCCGGTCAGGTTGATGCCGCTGAAGTATTTCTGCTGGTACTGCAGCGAGGGGAAGAGCGAGGTCACGACGCTCGGGTTCTTGTCGTGATAGCGCAGCTGGTAGAGCCCGATCTCGGTGTCTTCGAACACGCGGAAGCGCGTGCCGATGCCCCATTGTCCCCAGTCCGACGGACTGATGTCGGGGCCACGCGGGATACGGAAGCCGGGCCCGATAATGAATTCCGCGCCGGGGCCGACCACGTCGCTGGTGCTGAAGTAGCTGCCCGGTGCGAAGAGCTGGTTCGCCTTGTAGGTGAACTGGTAATAGCCCATCAGGCTGAACGACGGCGTGACCTGCAGCTGCAGCGATGCCTGTGGCACCGGCAGCAGGATGTCCTTGACCTCGGCGCCCGGCACGAAGGCCTTGGTGGCATCGGCGGGCCCCTGCGCACCGGCGATGTTGGCGAAGAACAGGCTCTCGCCCCATGCCACCACCTGGTTGCCCAGCTTGAAGCTCAGCTGCGAATCGCCGATCGGCGTGGTGCCGTAGACATAGGCGTCGAGCAGTTGCGCGCGCTGCTCGTGATAGTCGCGCGCCGAGCCGGTGAACTCGTTGAACGGGCCGCTGTGGTTGACGGTGAAGGGCGCATTGTTCGAGTTGGTGCCGCTGTAGGCCCAGTCGTAGAACACGCTGCCGCGCACCAGGGCACCGAAGGCGTCGTGCCTGACATGCGCCTCGCCCAGCAGCGAGACGCGGTTCGCGGTCATGTCGCCACGCTTGAAGTTGCGGTCGCCGTCGTCGCCGTTGATATTGGCGGGGCTCAGCAGCGTGTTGCTCTGGTGGCCGGTACGGACCGCCGCGCCATAGGATGCGGTTACGCTGTAGTCGAGCGTGGTGTCGTGGCCGAGATCGATGGTTTCGCCGGCGCGGGCGGCCGGCGCGAGCAACGTTGCCAGCGCCGCGGCGGCGGCGATCGGCCGTAGCATGCTGCGTCGTTTCACTGGGCCGCTTGGTGTTTGGTGCATGGTGGTCTCCCCTTGGTTTCGGTGGTGGTTCATGGCCTGGCACTTCGAATGGCGCGCATCTGGCCGCAAGCGTAGAGAGGGGGAGCCATGCACAAATCGGCAGAATGGACTAGGCGATTTCCCTACGGGAAGCCGTTCAGCCGCGATTGACCGACGCCGTGTCGAGGAAGGCCGGACGTTCGCCGCCGCCATCGAGCACGAGGTTGGCGCCGGAGACGTACGAGGCCTGTGGCGAGGCCAGGAACAGGCAGGCGCTGGCGATATCGTCAGGCTGTGCGAGACGGCCCAACGGCACCGTGGCGGCTGTCGCGCGCAGCGCCTCGGGGTCGCCGTAGTGCTGCTGCTGCGAGGTTTCGGTCAGCACCAGCCCCGGGCTGACCGCAGCCACGCGCACCTTGGGCGCCCATTCCACTGCGAGCGAGCGCACGGCATTGAGGATGCCGGCCTTGGCGGCACCATAGGCCGCCGTGCCCGGCGACGGGCGCAGCGCGCTGATGCTGCCGACGAACAGCTGCGTGCCGCCGCCGACCTGCTGCTGCATGCGTGCATTGGCGCGCTGCGCGAGTTGCAGGGGAGCCACCAGGTTGAGCCGGATCACCGATTCCAGCAGCCGTGGGGAGGCATCGGCCACCAGCGCATAGGGTGAGCCGCCGGCGTTGTGGACCACCACATCGAGCGTGGGGCTGTGCTGCGCAATCCGCGCGAGCATGGCGTCGGCCTGTTCGATGTCGCGAATGTCCGCTGCGATGAAACGGGCGGTGCGGCCCGCCGCGTGCGGCAACTCGCCGTCGTGCGCGGGCGCGGTGCGTCCGCAGACGAAGACCTGCGCGCCGGCGCGCAGGAAGGCTTCGCTGATGGCCCGGCCGATGCCGCGCATGCCGCCGGTGACCAGCACGGTCTGGCCGCTGTAGTCGAATCCTGTCATGGGTTCCCCTGGTGCATGGAGCGCCCATCGTAGGAGAAGTGGCGATGCCGTTCGTAGTCCGAATGAACGATGCCCGGCGTGCCGGCGCTGCGCAAGATGCGTCCCATCACACCGGAGACGCCCCTATGTCCGCTACGTCACAAACAACGCCATCCTCGCCGCATCCGAACCTGCCGGTCGGGCGCTTCATCACCACGTCGGCGGGCCTGCGGCTGCACTGCCTCGACTCGGGCAGCGGAGAACCGGTGGTCTTTATCCACGGCAGCGGGCCGGGCGCGAGCGGGCACAGCAACTTCCGCCATAACGCGCCGGCGTTCGAGCAGGCGGGCTTCCGCACGGTGGTGGTGGACCTGCCCGGGTATGGGCTGTCGTCCAAGCCGGATGATGTCGAGTACACGCTGGACTTCTTCGTCGCCGCGCTGCGCGAGCAGTTGCTGGCACTCGAGCTGCCGCGCTGCGTGCTCGTGGGCAATTCGCTCGGCGGCGCCATCGCGCTGCAGTACGCGCTGGACTTCCCGGAGCATGTCAGCCGCCTGGTGATGATGGCCCCGGGCGGCGTGGAGGAGCGCGAGACCTATTTCCAGATGGAAGGCATCCAGCGCATGGTGTCGCTGTTCACCGGCGGCCACATGAACCCGGACACCATGCGCCAGCTGCTGCAACTGCTGGTGCACGATGCCAGCTTGGTCACCGACGCGCTCGTCGACGAACGCATGGCGGTGTGCCGCGAGCAGCCGCGCGAGGTGCTGGCGACCATGAAGGTGCCCAACCTGACCGCGCGGCTGGGCGAGATCCGCTGCCCGGTGCTGGGCTTCTGGGGCACCGAGGACCAGTTCAATCCCGCCTCCGGCGCGATGAAGTTCCTGAGCGGTTGCGCCGATGCCCGCTTTGTCATGATCAACCGCTGCGGCCACTGGGTGATGGTCGAGCACGCGGCCTATTTCAATCGCGAATGCCTCGGCTTCCTGGCCGATACGGGGCAAAGCCGCGCGGCATAATTGGCACGCGCAACCAACAAGACAACAGGAGACATCGTGGAATACCCGTACAACCTGTTCGACCTGCGTGGCAAGGTAGCCGCCATCACTGGTGCCGCGCGCGGCATTGGCGCCGAGACCGCACGCGTGCTGGCTGCGGCCGGCGCGAAGGTCGCGGTGCTCGATGTGCTGGAAGCGGACGGCAAGGCCACCGCCGAAGCGATCCGCGGCGCGGGCGGCGAGGCGGCCTTCTGGAAGCTCGATGTCACCAGCGAAGGCGAGGTGGCACGCGTGCTCGACGAGGTCGCGGCCCGCTTCGGCGGACTTGGCATCCTGGTCAACAACGCCGGCATCGAAGGCCCGAACGCGCCCACCCACGAGGTGACGCTGGAGCAATGGCAACAGGTGATGGCGGTGAACGTGACCGGCACCTTCCTGTGCACCAAGCATGCGATCGCGCACATGGAGCGCGCGGGCAGCGGCGCCATTGTCAACGTGTCGTCGATGTACGGCATTGCCGCCGGCCCGGACGTACCCCCTTACCATGCGTCCAAGGCGGCGGTGCGGATGATGGCCAAGACCGATGCGATGCTCTACGCGGCCAAGGGCATCCGCTCGAACTCCATTCATCCTGGCTATATCCGCACGCCGATGCTCGAACACGTGGCCCAGGCATCGGGGCAGGGCGAAGCGCTGTTCGACTACCTCGGCGGGCTGACCCCGATCGGCAAGGTGGGCCAGCCGCGCGATATCGCGGCTGGCATCCTCTATCTGGTGTCCGATGCCGGACGCTACGTTACCGGCGCCGAGCTGGTCATCGACGGCGGCTACACCGCACGCTGAGGGACAAGGAGACACGCATGCCCGATAGCACAGCGATGAAAGCCACGCTGCTCGACTATGTCGAGCGCTTCAATGCCGGCGATGCCGAGGGCGTCGCCGCGCTTTACGCCGACGATGCCACGGTGGAGGACCCGGTCGGGGCGCAGCCGATCGCCGGCAAGCCGGCCATCCTGGCCTTCTACCGGCACGCCACTTCTCTGGGCGCGCGACTGGAGGTGGCAGCCCAGCCGCGCGGCTCGCACGGCAATGCCGCCGCGCTGACCTTCTCGGTCCACGCGCATCTGGAAGGCCGGCCGGCGCGCATCGACGTGACCGACATCATGACGTTCGCCACGGACGGGCGCATCCAGAGCATGCGCGCCCACTGGGGGCCGGACGACGTGCACTTCCTGTAACGCGCCGCCGCGAGCCCGCCGATGGTCCGGCGAACCCGCGACGATGCCGTGGCCACGCGCGCGCGCATCCTGGACAGCGCGCAGCAGCTGATGCACCAGCGCGGCCTGCATTGCGTCACGCTTGAAGACGTGGCCCGCGCCATCGGCATGACGCGCGGCGCGGTCTACGCCCATTTCCGCTCGCGCGCCGCGTTGCTGGGCGCGCTGCTGTCGTGCGCGGAGGCCGATTTCGCTGCGCGGCTCGCGCCACTGGCCGATGGGAAGCGGGCCCGGCCCGGCGCGCTGGAGCCGGCGCTGGCAGCCTTGCTCGATGGCGATGCCATCGCACGCCACGTCAGCCTGCTGGTGGCCCTGCTGCAACATAAATGCTGCACCGCCTGCGAACTGTGCCCGCTGCGCGAGCGTGTCCTGACAGGCATCGACCGACTGCGCGGCGCTTGCGCCGACCTGTTGCCCGAGCCGGCGCTGGCCGGGCTGCTGCTGGCGCACCTGTGGGGCCTGCTGAGCGCGCACGCCTTGCAGCTGACGTCCGCTGGCTTGTCGGGCGCGGCGCCGGCGCTGGCCACCCTGTACCTGGGAGCGGGTGTGCAACACGGTGCCTCTGTCCGGCAGGATGCACCCGAGTGCATTCGGGACACCCCCTAGTCTGGTCGGACGAAGAGGTCGCGGCAGCCCACGCCTACGATGGTGTCAAAGACCTTGACACCCGAAAAGGGGGCGGAGGAGACAGCGATGAAGCGGCTCGGATTTCGTTGGGTGGCCGCCCTGGCCGCGGTGCTCGCTGGCGCGGGCGTGTCCTGGATGTCTGTCGCGGACGGCGAGGATGATGTACCGGCTGCCGAGGTGTCCCTGTCCGGTGTCGCTGCCGACGGCTGTGACGATGCCTGTGCGCGCAGCCGCGGCGCGGCGGCCTTGCTGGTATTGAGCCAGCGCCCGCCGCAATGACCGTGCCGGCGGTCAGCGCCGGCCGGCCTGCCGCTCGACGTGGAGCGCCTCGGCGCGTGCCTTGACGTCCCGCGCCACCTGGTCGAAGCCCTGTTTTACCCAGCCGCCGTGCTCGCGCATGATGGTGTCCGCGTTCAGGCCGAGGAACAGGTCGGTGGTGAAGTAGCGGGTACGGTTCTGGCCGATCGCCTCGACATACTGGTCGCGGCGCGCGGCGTCCTTGTTGTCGTCGGTGGCTCGCTGTTCCCACGACAGCAGGCGTTCAGGTTCCCAGGCGATCAGGGTTTCATTGACGGGGATGATCTGCCCGGTGCCGGGAATGCGGACCTGCATGCAGACCATGTCGCCGAGCCGGCCGGTGGTCTCCAGTCCCGGGCAGAACGTGTTCCATGCCGCGTAGCGTGGAAAGTCGGTCAGCACCTCCCATACCAGCGATGCCGGCGCATCGATCTCTACGGTGATCGAGGTCACGAGGTTTTCCGCCTTGGCCATTGTTTGCTCCTTCCTGTCATTCATTTTGGGAGTCTCAACACTAGGGCCGGGAGCCTGGCCCGCGCATACTCCGAACGGACGAGTCTGCGTGGACGAAGCGGGTGGGGCGGCGATGGGGCATAGTGATGGCATGCTCAGCGAGTCTCCAGCTGCTGTGAGCTTGGTGCCGGCCGGCGGTGGTGGCCGGTATTTTTTTTGGTTTTTTGCCGGATTGCGGGGGATGGGGGATGGGGTTATGGTTCTTGGCAGGCGCCGCTGTTTCGCCGGCTACGCCGGCGAAACAGCGGCGCCTGCCAAGCACGACAACCCCACCCCTTCCCCCCTTTTTGAACTGCGACAAAGCCTCGGCCGTGCGCGCGTGTCCGACTCCTTTAGTCCGTTCGGATTACGTTCACTGGATTCTGTGAATTAAGCTCGCGCCGGTCGCGGGAATGAGGGAAACCGGCTCCTATAATCCACGACGACATAAGTGCCTGCAGAGCATCTGTATCAAGGCCAGGGCCTCCCCCGGCCGAGGTGAAAAAGACGGAGACAAGAGGAAATGCTGATGGAGGTGCCCCAGAATCCGGCGACCGCCGGACCCTTCGCGCAACTGGATCTGTCGCCTGCGGATTTCAGTGTGCTTCTCGGACAGATTTACCAGGGTCCGATGGAGAAGGTGCCGTGGGGAAAAGCGCTCGAGCTGATACGCCGGCAACTTCGCGCGAACTATGTCACGCTGATCTTGCGCTCGCCGGCCGCGGATCGTGCCGGCCTGATGGTGAATGCGTCCGAGCACGGTACGACGCAGCCCGGCGAGGCTTCCTACAACAGCTACTACTATTCGCTCGATCCCTTCGTCGGGCTGCCGTCCAATCGCGTGGTCACCATCGACGAGCACCTGGGGCCGGCTGCGTGGTGTAGCAGCGAGCTTTACCAGCAGTTCCTGCATCCTCTTGGCGTACGCTTCGTACTCGGCGCGGACTTGCGTACGGACGATGGCGTGGAGTGCCGATTGCGCGTCTCGCGCAATATGGACGCACCGGATTTCAGTCAATCCGAAAAGGCGCTGTGCACGGCATTGCTGCCACATCTGAAGCGCGCCGTGGACTTGCATTCGCGCATGGACATGGTCGAATCCGAGCGCAATGTCTGTGCCGGAGCCATCGACCGGATGCTGGTCGGCATGGTCATGATTGACGAGTCGGGCACTATCATCAAGACCAACGCCGCGGCGGACGAGATTCTGGCCGCGCGCGATGGCATCCGGATCGCCATGGGAACGCTGGAAGTGAACTATGGGCAGGAGAACCGGAAATTCCAGCGCCTGCTGCGCCAGTCGATGGCGGCGCACCGGGGCGCGGCGATGGCGGGGACGGAAGCCATGTCGGTCACGCGTCCGTCCGGCAAGGCCCGGCTGGGCCTGCTGATACGCACCGTACCGTTGAGCGAGTGGTCGGAAGACAACCGGCGCCGCCCCGCGTGCGTGGTCTTTATCCGCGACCCCGAGCGCAAGTCCCGGCCTTCGCGTGACATGGTGCGACAGTTGTTCGATTTCACGCCGGCCGAGACCGAGCTCGCCTTGCAGCTCGCCAATGGGCTGACGCTCGATGAGTCGGCGGAAGAACTCGGCATCAGCAAGAACACGGCACGCGCGCATCTGCGTGCGATCTTCTCGAAGACAGGTGTCACGCGGCAGGCGAAGCTGGTACGGATGCTGCTGGGCAGCGTGATATCGCTCGGCTGACCGGCCTGCCGTTTTCGGCTTCCGACCAAGCCATGCCGGGGGGCGGAAACTTGCGTGCAGGGGCGTCCATAGTCCCATCAGACGATGGCGCCCGCCCATACCGATGCAACCATGAATGCCGGTCAGGCACAAGCCACCATACAAGACACCAACGAGGAGACCGCAGTGCCGCGCCGGCACCGCTGCGTCCCCTGTGTGCAGGATCACGCCGCATCCATATGCGGGGAGAAAGTCATGACAACACTGGATGGATCCACTACGCCGATTGCCGCGCCACTGCGGCTCGCCAACCCGGACGCCTTCGCCTGGCAGGCACGCTGTGACGCGGTCATCGTCGGCTTCGGGGCGGCCGGCGCCTGTGCCGCGCTCGAAGCGGCGACTGGCGGGCGCAAGGTGATCGTGGCAGAGCGCTTTGAAGGCGGCGGTGCCAGCATCAAGAGCGGCGGCGTGGTCTATGCCGGCGGCGGCACGCCTTACCAGGCCGCGGCCGGCTATCACGACACGCCCCAGGCGATGGCGGACTATCTGCGCCAGGAGGTCGGCGACGTAGTCAGCGAGTCGGCACTGCAGTCATTCTGTGCGCGCAGCCGGGACATGCTCGGCTGGCTGGAGGGGCTTGGGGCGGAGTTCTCGGCGGCCATGCCGCCGCGCAAGACGTCGTACCCGGCGCAGCCGTATTACCTCTATTACTCGGGCAACGAGGCGGTGCCGGCCTACGCGCGCTTCGCGCAGCCCGCACCACGCGGACATCGCACCAAGGGGCGTGGCATGTCGGGACGCGCGCTTTACGGCGTGCTTCAGCGTGCGGTGCAGGGCAGCGCGAACGTCTCCGTGCTGCGCCATACGGCGGCGCGCAGGCTGATCACGGATGCCGCCGGCGCGGTGATCGGCGTCGAGCTGTGGCAAGTGCCACCCGGACGGCTGCAGCGCAGGCATGCGCGCCTCGCACGCTGGGCGGATCAGGTGCACAACATGGCGCCGGCGCTGGCCGATGCGCTGCGCGCGCGGCTGCTGCGGCTGGAACTGCGCCATGCCCGCCCGTACGCGGTACGCGCCGACGCGGTGGTGCTGGCCAGCGGGGGCTTTATCTTCAACCAGCAGATGGTGGCGCGGCACGCGAGCAAGTACCGTCTGAACTGGCGCCTCGGCGCTACCGGTTGCGACGGCAGCGGCATCCGGCTTGGCCTGTCGGCCGGAGGCGAGGCACGCCACCTGGAGCGTGTATCGGCATGGCGCTTCATCAATCCGCCCTTCGACTGGGCGCGCGGCTGCGTGGTTGACGCACGCGGCGTGCGCATCGGCAATGAAGAGGTCTACGGCGCCACGCTCGGACATGCGATGTGCGAGCACCACGAGGGCCGGGCCTGGCTGATCCTGAACCGCAAGCTGGCACGCGCGGCGTTGCGTGAATGCCTGAGCGGGAAGCTGTGGGCCTTCCAGGCCGTGCCAGCCGCGTTGCTGATGCTGGCCGGCGGCCATCGCGCTGCTTCGGTGGACGCGCTCGCGGATCGCCTCGGCATGCCCCGCGCCGCGCTGCAGGCAACGCTCGCCGACTATAGCGCCGCGGCGCGCGGTGAACGGCCCGACCCGGCAGGCAAGTCCTCCGCCATGTGCGCGCCGCTCGACGAGGGGCCGTGGCTTGCCGTCGATATTTCGGCGCACAGCCGCGTTTTCCCCTGCTCCTCGATCACGCTGGGCGGGCTGCGGGTCAACGAAGAGAACGGACAGGTGCTGTCCGCATCGGGAGCGCCGGTCGCCGGGCTGTATGCCGTGGGCCGCAGCGCGGTGGGACTGGCGTCAAACCATTACGTGAGCGGCTTGTCGCTGGCCGACTGTATCTGGTCCGGGCGCAACGCTGGCCGGCATATTGCCGCGTGTCAGCGTACGCAACCCTCGGAGGCGGTTTCGGCGTGAGCCGGCGCAAGGGCTGAGAGCCTGTCCTGCTGCACGCGCGAAGGCGCGGGCAGCAAGCCAGGGCGGGACGTTCCGATTCAGCGCTGCGAGGGAATGTTGCCACCGTCGACGACGAGTTCGGTGCCGGTGACGTAGCTGGCCTCGTCGGACATGAGGAAGCGAACCACGCGCCCGATTTCCGCGGGCGTGCCGAGGCGGCCGAGCTGAATGCGGCGCTCGAAGGTGCCCGCAGGCAGGGCGTCGATGGCAGGCTGGAGCATCGGCGTGTGGATCTGTCCGGGAGACACCGCATTGATGCGGATGCCGTCGCGGCCGAGGCTGTCGGCAAGCGAGCGCACGAGCGACAGCAGGCCGCCCTTGGAAGCGGAGTAGGCCGGGATCAGCGCGTTGCCCAGCGTGGCATTGATCGACGCGATGCCGACCACGGCGGCGCCGGCCTGGGCGCGCAGGTCAGGCAGCATGGCCTGCACCAGCAGTGCCATGGCGCGCAGGTTGACGTCAAGCACGGCGTCCCAGCGGGCCTGCGTCAGGCCGTCGATCCCGCTCTGATCCACCACGCCGGCGGCATGCACCATGCCGCCCAGCGCCGGCAGCGCCGCGCGGGTGCGTGCGAGCGCGTCGTCGATGCCGTCGGGGGCCCGCAGGTCGATGCCGATCCCGCAGGTCGGCACGTCATAGCGCTCGGCCAGCGTGGCGGCGACCGCACGCGCCTTGTCCTCCTGGATATCCCAGACGGCCACGGGCCGCCCAATGGCGGCCAGGGCCGCCGCGCAAGCCTCGCCGATGCCGGAGGCGCCGCCGGTTACCACGACCGCGCTGGCCGGTGTGTTGAGGGCCACGCGCATGTCATTCGCGGCAGGATGTTGGATGGTCACTTGGTATGTCTCCCGTCATGGTTGGTCAACCGCTGCGACAGATGCGATAGATCCGATAGATGCGACAAATGCGGCTGATGTGCGCATTGTTTCGGGTGACGCCGCAGGCAACATAGTCCGAACTGACTAAAACCGCGGCATCGGGGGCCAATTTCCCGTCATGGCGCCTGTGCGGCCGTCCCGTCGGCATGCCGGTGCGCCCGACACGCCGCACATGCCTCAGCCGAGCGGAATGATGCTGTGCAGGACGGTCTGTACCAGCGCCGCCTGCCGCGTCACACCAGTCTTGGCGAACACGGCGCGTAAGTGCGCGCGCGCTGTATTGCGGCGGATGTCGAGTTCCTGCGCGGCTTCGTCCAGCGACAGGCCCTGGGTCAGCAACAGCACCACGGATGCCTCCGCCCGGGTGAACTCGAACATATTGCGCAGCAGATCGGCTGACGCCAGCGCCTTTTGCTCCGGGTCGCGGATCAATACCGCCACGGCGGGCTGGCGTGGTTGCTGCGACCACGTTTGCGCGGCGATGGGGCGCACCAGCAGCCCCAGCTTGGCGCGGCCGCCCTTGCGCGGCACGGAGAGCCCGATCGGTATGCCCGGCTGCACCGACTCGCGCAAGGTCGTGGCCTGGCGGACCAGGGCCTGCAGCTTGCGGTTCTCCTGCGGAGAGTCGATGGCCAGCTGGCCATTGCAGACCAGGAGGCCGTCTTTCTCCGCGAGCAGTTCGTCAGCCATGCCGTTGGTGGTGAGGATCTGGCCGGCATCGTCCAGGACCACCGAGCCGATCAGCAGGCGGTCGACGGTGCCGGCGTAAAGGCGCCGTTCGGACTCGGTAGTGTTGAGGTTCGCGTGGATCCGCACCGCGCGCTGCAGGTGCGGCACGATGCGCTGGCAAAGTGCCTTGTCGGTATCCGAGAAATCCTCGCCTCCGTGCGGGCGGCATATCCGCAGGCGGCACTCCTCTCCCTGCTCGGCGCGAATGTCCACGCCCATGATCCGCAGGACATCGTAGGGCTTGTTGAAGAAGCGATAGATCTCACTCTCCAGCCACCTCGCTTCGCCGATCAGTTCATAAACCGTCAGGACGCGGCCGGTCGGCAGGTTGACAAAGGGATCGATTGCGTAGAAATGCTGCGCGTAGGCGCCAGTGCCGACCGTGGTATCGACCGCGCTCGAAGTGATCATCAGGCCGGGCGATGTGTCCGACGGCGGGCGCAGAACCAGCGTCACGTAGTTGGCGTCCAGCAGGTGTCGCAGGGCGTCGAGCAACGACTGCCACGGGATCTCGAGCAGCGGGCCCTCGTACACCAGGCCGATCAGATCGCTGATCTCGTCCATGTCGAGCGCGGACTGGCCGGGACGCCGGGCGTCGATCCAGGAGGGGCGTGTCATCGGTCTTGTCTCAAGTCTGCCGTGCAATGGCCGCTTCGGTGTCGCACCAAACCGGTCCTTCGGTGCCACCGCCCTGCGGTTGGCCGGAAATCATAGCGGCTTGTCGGTGCGGTCCGCAGTGGGTGTTTCCCCGGACCCCGGGCACGGCGACGCCCGTCGTGTAACGAAATGTCGTCCCAACAGACTAGCTTTGGGCCTGGCGGCGTCATGTCGATCGCAAATGCGTCGAATCTAGTCCGTCAGGACCATGCCCGCGGGCTGGCCCTGTCAAAACAATACGGCCGTGTGCAATCAGTCATCACGGAGCAGACATGGAAGCGCAGCAAACCTCGCAGACAACCCCGCCGGCCAGTCGCTATGCCCGCGGCTGGCATTGCCTCGGGCAAGCCTCGGACTACAAGGACGGCAAGCCTCACCGGCTGGAAATCTTCGGTACGCGCCTGGTGGCGTTCACCGGGGAGGACGGGCGCATCCGCATCCTCGACGCATGGTGCCCGCACATGGGCGCGGACCTGGCCCTGGGCGAAGTGAAGGGCAATGCCATCGTGTGCCGCTTTCATGGCTGGCATTGGAACGGCGAAGGTGGCTGCGAGCACGTGCCGTGCGCCAAGCGCATTCCGCCCAAGGCACGCACCCGTGCGTGGACAGTCTGCGAGCAGAACCACCTGCTGTTCATCTGGCACGACTCCGAAGGCGCGCCGCCGCCGCCCGAGGTCGCGGTACCGCGCATCAATGCCTGCTTCACCGGCGAGTGGACCGGCTGGACGATCCGCAAGATGGTGATCGGCAACCATTGCCGCGAGCTGGTCGACAACCTGGCGGACGTCGCCCATTTCGGGCCGGTGCACGGTTCGCCCGCCGTCTATTTCTGCAACACGTTCGACCGCCACATCGGCTACCAGATGTTCCGCGGCGAGCAGAGCGAACTGCTTGGCAGCGGCCTGGTTGCGGACAGTGCGTACTTCGGGCCGGCCTATCACGTGACGCGCATGACCGCGGAAGTGGACGGCGGGACCATTGACACCATCCTGCTCAATTGCCATGTGCCGATCGATGCGCAGAGCTTCGAACTGCGCTATGGCGTCATGGTCAGGAAGGTGCCGGGGCAGTCGGAGGAGCAGAACCAGAAGATGGCGCAGGCCTATGTCGAGCAGGCGCAGGCCTCCTTCTTCCAGGACGTGGAAATCTGGCACAACAAGATCCGCGTCGACCGCCCGGTGCTCAGCGACGCCGACGGTCCGGTCTATCAGCTGCGCGAATGGTATCGCCAGTTCTACACCGACGTGGCTGACCTGCCTGCCGACCTGGACCGCAAGAAGGTCTTCGAGCGGCGCGACGGCACCTGGCGCACGCTTGAAGAGGTGCCGCCGGAAGCCGTGAGCAAGCTGCACCTGATCTGATCAAGGAGCGTTCATGCGACTGGAAGGAAAGGTGGCGTTGGTCACCGGCGCCGGATCCGGCATGGGGCGAGCCATGGCCGAGCGCTTCGCAGCCGAGGGGGCGGCGGTAGTCGTCGTCGATCGCGATGGGGGGGCCGCGCAGGCGACGCTCGATCGGATCGGCAACGCGCATGGCATGGCGCGCGGCTGCGACGTCGCGGACAGCGCGGCGGTCGCGGCCCTGTACGACGCGCTCGCGCGGCGCTGGGGGCGGCTCGACATCCTTGTCAACAATGCCGGCATCGGGCAGGTGCCCGGAGACGGCTTCGAGCACTATCAGGCGCGCGCGGCCGAGCGCGGGCGGCAACTGGCGGCCGGTGAAACCCCCACGGTCTATACCGACATGATCGTCGACCTCAACGATGCCGGATGGCAGCGCGTGGTGGACGTGAATCTCAATGGCACGTTCTATTGCACGCGCGAGGCGGTGCGGCTGATGACGCGCGCCGGCGGTGGCGGCGCCATCGTCAATATCGCCAGTGTCTCCGCGCTGAGCGGAGAAGGTCCTCTCAGCTACTGCGCGTCAAAGGCGGCCGTGCTCGGCCTGACCCGATGCCTGGCGCGCGACCTGGGCCCGCGAGGGATCCGTGTCAATGCGATCTGCCCGGGCCCCACCCGCACGCCGATGATGCAGTCGATCAGCGAGGAATGGGCGCGCAGCCTGGAGCGTGCGATCCCCCTGGGCCGCATGGCCGAGCCAGAGGAGATTGCGGCGGCGGCACTGTTCCTGGCGAGCGGGGACGGCATGCAGATGACCGGCCAGACGCTGTCCGTCAGCGGCGGCATGGCCATGATTTGATGGCGCGGGCACGAGGACAACGCAGGAAGGATGCAACGGAGAAAAGCATGCAAGTAAATGGACGTTTGCAGGACAAAGTGGCGCTGATCAGCGGCGCCGGCACGGGAATCGGCGCCGCCACGGCAGCGCGCTTTGCGGCGGAAGGGGCAAAGGTGATGCTGTGCGGGAGGCGCGAGGCGCCGCTGCGCGCGGTGGCCGAGGAGATCCTGTCGCGCGGCGGCGAGGCCGCGTGGATTCAGGCCGATGCGACCAGCGAGGCGGACGTGGAGCGCGCGGTCGCACAGACCGTGGCTCGCTTCGGTGGCCTGCACATCATGGTCAACAACGCTGTCAACTATACCTGGGGCGTGCTCGACGAGGTCAGCACCGGGGCCTGGCGGCAGTGCCTGAGCGGAAGCCTGGACGTGGCCTTCTTCGGCACGCGGGCGGCGCTGCGCGTGATGAAGGCGGCAGGGGGCGGCGCCATCGTGAACCTGGGTTCCGTGGTGGGCCTGCTCGGCAGTCCGGGACTGTCGGCTTATGGCGCGGCCAAGGCCGGGGTGCTCAATTTCAGCCGCGCCGTGGCGCTTGAGGGCGCGGTCCACAATGTACGCGTCAACGTGGTGATTCCGGGAGTCGTCTGGAGCGAGGGCACGCGCGAGGCACTTGCCAGCGAGGAAATGGCCCGCGGCACCGCGCGCTCGGTGCCGCTGGGACGAGTCGGCGAGCCGCAGGAAGTCGCCGGCGCCATCCTGTTCCTGGCCTCGGACGAGGCATCGTATATCACCGGGCAGAGCCTGGTAGTCGATGGCGGCAAGACCTGCCGGCTCGATGTGGGGGCTACCGACTATGTGTCGCAAACCTCGGCCGAGCGGCGCGCCGAGCTGCAGGCAAGTTGAGCGTATCCCCCTGAATGACCTTGGAGATGCAAGTGACAACAGACATGGCGCTGGACCCGGCGCACACGCAATCGCTGCAGGCGCGGCTCGACCGGCTGGAGTCGATCGAGGAAATCCGCATGTTGCCGGCCAAGTATGCGCTGGCGCTCGACATGCGCGACCTTGACGCCTGGACCAGCCTGTTTCCGCACGATGTGGCGGTCGGCAAGGACCAGGTGGGCCGCGAACACCTGCGGCGCTGGATCGACGACACGCTGCGCAATCAGTTCACCGTGACGTCGCACCACATCGGCGGACACATCATCGAGTTCCAGGATGCGGGCCACGCGAGCGGCGTGGTGTACTCGAAGAACGAGCATGAGACCGGCCCGGAATGGGTCAATATGCAGATGCTCTACTGGGATGACTACGAGCGCATTGGCGGGCGCTGGTATTTCCGTCGCCGTCTGCCATGCTATCTCTACGCCAGCGACCTGAACAAGCCGCCCATCGGCGACAGGAAGATGCGCTGGCCGGGCCGTGAGCCATACGAAGGTTCCTGGCATGCGCTGTGGCCGTCGTGGAAGGCGTTCTGGAATGCCAAGCCGGGCGAGCTGATGCCAGGCGTCGCGGAGCCGGTGCCGCTGGATCAGTTTCTTGCCGCGATGCGCCGAGGATCTTCGCTGCCGAAAGTGCGCACGCGCTGACGCCATGCCGATACCGAAAGAGGAGTTTCAGAGATGAGCGCCAGCCTGTTCGAGCCGCTCCGGCTCGGCGACATTGCCCTCGCCAACCGTATCGTGATGGCGCCGATGACGCGCAGCCGCGCCGGCGCGGGCGATCTGCCCACCGATCTGCACCAGGCCTACTACGCACAGCGTGCCGGAGCCGGGCTGATCGTCGCCGAAGGCACCTATCCGAGCCGGCATGGCAAGGGGTATTGCCGCACTCCGGGCATCGAGACCGTGGCGCAGATCGATGCCTGGCGCGAGGTGACCGGCGCGGTGCGGAGCCAGGGCGCGGCGATGGTGTTGCAACTGATGCATGTGGGGCGCATCGCGAGCCGCCATAACAAGGCGGCGGACGCGCAGACGGTGGCGCCTTCGCCGATCCGCGCGCGCGGCACCATCTATGCCGACGGCCATGGCCTGGTTGAGATGGACACGCCGCGGACGCTGGCTGGGGACGAAATCGCGGCCGTGATCGACGAGTACGGTCAGGCGGCCGCCAATGCGATGGCGGCCGGCTTCGACGGCGTTGAACTGCATTGCAGCAGCGGCTACCTGCCGATGCAGTTCCTGCTAGCGTGCGCCAACCAGCGCAACGACGGCTACGGTGGTTCGCTGACGGCGCGTCTGCGCTTCGTGGTGGAAGCGCTGGAGGCCATGGCCGGGACGATCGGCGCGGGGCGCGTGGGCTTGCGCATCTGTCCCGGCAACCCGTTCAACGACATGCACGATGATGACCCGGCCGCCACGTATGGCGCGCTGCTCGATGCGGTTTCGCCGCTCGGGCTGGCCTACCTGCACGTGAGCCGCTCGCCCGATCGCGCGCTCGATGCCTTCGCGCTGGCGCGCCGGCATTTCGCTGGCGCGCTCATCGTCAATGATGGCTTCGACGGCGCGAGCGCCGCGCGCGCGCTGGCCGGGGGCATTGGCGATGCGGTTTCGTTCGCGCGCCATTTCATCGCCAATCCTGATCTGCCTGCGCGCCTGCGGCACCATGCTGCGCTGGCAACGTTTGATCGCACGCTGCTTTATACGCCCGGCGCGCGTGGCTACACGGATTACCCGGCCGCCGCGGAGCTTGCCGCATATGGCCAGACTGTTCGCGAAGGAGGCCTGCAACGATGAGCGATTGCTTGCCACAGTTTCCCGCCATGTCGGCCGATGCGGCGATTTCCACCATTCCCGGCGCCATCGCGCACACGGCCCGGCTGTATCGGGATGCGACAGCCATCGAGGAAGACGGCCATCCCATGCGCTACGGCGAACTGCACGAGGCCGCCCGCGTCGCCGGGCGAGCGCTGATGGCGCTGGGCCTGGAGCGGGGCGAGCGCGTCGCCGTCTGGGCCCCCAACCTGCATGAGTGGATCGTTGCGGCGCTCGGTATCCACATGGCCGGCGGCGTGCTGGTGCCGCTCAATACGCGGTTCAAGGGCAGCGAGGCGGCCGACATTCTCGCCAGAAGCGGAGCCAGGCTGCTGTTCACCATCGGCGAATTCCTTGGCATCGACTATCCCGGAATGTTGCGCGGGCATGCGCTGCCTGCGTTGCGCCACCAGGTCATCTTGCGCGGCGAGCGCGAAGGCTGCCTGTCCTGGGGCGATTTCCTCGCACGCGGCGCTGACACGCCGGTGGAAATGCTCGACAAGCGCGTGGCCGCGCTGACCGCTGACAGTCCGTCCGACCTGCTATTCACCTCCGGCACCACGGGCAAGCCCAAGGGGGTCATCAGCACGCATGGACAGAATCTTCGCGCCTTCTCCGAGTGGTCTGCGATCGTCGGCCTGCGTGCCGGCGACCGTTATCTGATCATCAATCCGTTCTTTCACGCGTTCGGCTACAAGGCCGGCTGGCTCGCGGCCGTGATTCGCGGCGCCACCATCCTGCCGCTGGCGCAGTTCGACGCCGCAGCCGTGCTTGCCTGCGTCGAGCGCCACCGTGTCAGTTTCCTGCCGGGATCGCCAACGCTCTACCTGAGCCTGCTGGCCCATCCGCGGCTGGACGCATACGACTTGTCGTCGCTGCGGGTGGCCGTCACGGGCGCGGCATCGATCGCGCCAGAGCTGATCCGCCGCATGCGCAAGGTGCTTGGCTTCGATGTCGTGCTGACCGCTTACGGACTGACCGAGTGCTGCGGACTCGCGACAGTCTGCCGGCTTGGCGATGCCCTGAACACCATTGCCAATACCAGCGGGCGGCCGCTTGGCGGCGTGGAGATTCGCTGCGTCGACGCCCTAGGCAAAGATGTCGCTGCCGGGGAGCAGGGCGAAGTATGGATCCGCGGCTACAACGTCATGCGCGGCTATTTCGGCGACGAAGCTGCTACAAGCGAGGCCGTCGACGACGCTGGCTGGCTGCACACAGGCGACATCGGCAAACTGGACGCCGCCGGAAACCTGTCGATCACGGGGCGGCTCAAGGATATGTTCATCGTCGGCGGCTTCAACTGCTATCCGGCGGAAATCGAGCACCTGATCGGCACGCATCCGGCGGTGGCGCAGGTCGCCGTCGTCGGTGTGCCCGATGCGCGCATGGGGGAGGTTGGCCGGGCCTTCGTGGTATTGCGCGAAGGCGAGAGCCTGAGCGACGAGGCTTTGCTGGAATGGTGCCGCTCGCGCCTGGCCAACTACAAGGTGCCGCGTTCCGTGGCCTTTATGGCGGCGCTGCCACTGAGCGCCGCGGGCAAGGTAGTCAAGCACGAGCTATTGGCGGTGCAGGCGCGGGCTGGCAAGTGAGCTAGCCGGACCCCCCCTGACGCAAATCAGACGGTGTCCTTCCCCGGGCGTCGCAACCGTGGTGCAGTCGATTTGCACTTTCCTCCACCACGACCTACTCTGACGAGGAAATTGCTAATAAGCGTCCCCCGTCCCCCGCTGTCCCCCTGTCCTGTCGAGGCCTCCATGTCAGACGATCCCTTTGCCCACCTGAAGGCAGTACAACGCGAAGCTTGGGCAGTGTTTGCGCCGTTGGAAGCGGTGACGACGATGCCGGCGGCAGAGTTGGTCCGCCATGCACGAGTGCTTCCACAACAATCGGTGCTCGACGTTGGTTGCGGCACTGGCGTGGTAGCGCTGACCGCGGCGCGCCTCGGAGCCCGGGTACGTGGCTTGGATCTGGCACCGGCGCTGATTGAGCAGGCGAAGAGGAATGCCGCACTGGGCGGCGTCGAGATCGATTTTCAGGAGGGCGACGTCGAGGGGCTGCCCTATGGCAATGCCACCTTCGACGTAGTACTCAGCCAATTCGGCCATATGTTCGCACCACGGCCCGAAGTAGCGATTGCGGAAATGCTGCGCGTACTAAAGCCGGGCGGCACCATCGCCTTTTCGACCTGGCCACCGGAACACTTTGTTGGCCAGATGTTTGCACTGGTTGGCAAATACCAGCCGCCGCCCCCGGGTGCGGCGCCGCCGCCGCAATGGGGAGATCCGAGTATCATTCGCGAGCGCTTGGGCAAGGCGGTCACGGACATTATGTTCGACCGCGGCGTGATGTGCTTCCCGGCACTAAGTCCGCAGCACTACCGAAAGGTTTTGGAGGAGACGCTTGGGCCAGTGGTAAATCTGGTGCAGACCTTGCAAGGTGATGCGTCCACGCTGGCGAGCTTCCGCGCCGAACTGGACGGCTTCGTCGGCCGCCATCTGGAAAACAATATGCTGCGGCAACATTATCTGATGACGCGCGCAATCAAGTGCTAATTGCCGGGTCGTTGCTTTAGAGCGGAAGGGCAAGCTCGTCACTGACAATCACCGAACGAGATGGCATAACCGTCGCTGCAACCCGCTAATGGGTTGGGCTGAACACCACATACCTGCCTTTGCCGCCGCGCTTGGCGGTATAGAGCGCCGTGTCCGCCTGCATAAACAGGTCCCCAATCGATTGGTCGTGTTGCGGATGTCGGAGTGCGACACCAACCGTTGCGCCAGCAATGATGTGATGGCCGTCGATGGCATAGGGCGCTGACGCGAGTTCTACGATGGTTTGCGCGACGCGTTCCACCGCATCGGGGTTCGAGATGTGTTCCATGACAATGGCAAATTCGTCGCCGCCTATCCGCGCCACCGTATCGGATTCGCGCACGCACGACGCAAGACGCTCCGAAAACGTCCTCAGAAGCTTGTCGCCGACGGCGTGACCACAGGTGTCGTTGACCGGTTTGAAGCCATCAAGGTCGATCAGCAGCAGACCCATCTGGCGGCCGTTCGCGCTCGCTCGCTCGATGGCCAGCCTCAAGCGCCGGTCGAAGCCCTTTCGGTTGAGCAGGCCCGTCAGGTGGTCGAGAAGCATCTGCTTTTCAAGGTGCCTTATCTTGAGGCGCTCCGTGGTCACGTCTCGGACAAAGATGTGCAGCCCCAGGACCGTGTTCTTTGCCTCGTTCCATGCGGGCTGGTAAGTCACCTCAAGGCACTCGCTACCATCTCCTGAGTCCCGGTCGAAGGCCACGGAAGCGCCTGCAAATGCTTCGTCGAGGTAGGGCTTGACTTCGGCATAGGCAGTGGCGCCCCAAAGCTCCTGGATGGACAGGCCAACTATCTGTTCCGATGCAAGTCCAAACCGGCGCTCATAGGCCTCGTTCACGAACACATAACGCTCGTCGCGTCCGACATAGCTGGCAAGGTCCGGAAGGTGATTGGCGATGGCCTGAATGCGTCTTTCACTTTCCCGCGCCTCGTTCTTCGCGCGTTCCAGGGCAGCTTCCCTTTCGGCGAGCTGATGCATGAACTCCGAGAAAGTCGTGGTGAGGTCACTGATCTCATCACCAGTTGTCATTGGCACAGGTGAATGCATAAGCCGGCCTTTCGCATTCTGCTGCACCAGCCCATGTAACCGAATCAATGGAACCATCAGTCGGTGTGAAACGATCCACATAAGAATGGCTGCAAGGGCTATGGCGATTCCAGCTGCCAGAGCCAGCTTCCTTCTTACGTCATTCAGCGGCGCGTAGGCCTCAGCCGCAGGAAAGTTGGCAACTAGTTCCCAACCATTGGTGTCGAGCAGGTAGCGCGAGACTATAGGCTGCTTCGGGTGAATAAACTCCAGGGCAGCAGGATCGGTGTCCGCCTCACAAGACTCTCCAGTCGCCTTCGCCCCTTTCAGCAAATTCGACAAGTCGGTGTGCATGACATATCGCGGGTTGTCCCCTGACGATATCAGGCAGAAGGTACCTGTTGCGCCGATCCGGTTGCGTGTCAGCTCCTGCAGGAAGTTCTCCCGCAGCAGGTTCAGGCTACCTGCCACGATTGCGCGCAGGCTGCCATCAGAGGAACGCAACCCGACGGCCATAACGATGCCAGGCGCGCCATTGTTCTTCCCCACCAAGGGTTCGGAGACGGCAACGGATGCGCCTCGGACAATTTCACGAACATAGTCGCGGTCGGCCAGGGATATGTGTTGACCCAAAGGCGTGGCGCTGTTGAACGCCAGTTCGCCGTCTGGCCAGATGAGTGAGACTGCGTTGAATGCCTCGGGAATGGAAACCGCCTGCGTCGCGAAGGCCCGAAGCTCATCCGGGCTCCGGTCGAGCATTGGCGCCAACTGCCGTGCCAGGCGGCGCAACACGATGGCTCGGCCTTCAAACTTCTCGTCGAGCTGTTCGGCCACCAGCTTGACGAGAGTGTCTTGCTGGTTCTGCAGCAAGTCTCTCAGGCTCAAGTACGCGTAATACTGAGCGACAACAGCCAGTGCGAAGATGACAACTGCTACGACGAACCCGGTCGCGAGTGCCGCTCGAAATTTCAGAGAACGCCGCACTGATATGTTCCTCCCTTTCCACTTCGCGCCAATTATCGCCGCTACATGCTCACAAGCCCCCCGAATGGGTGACTCTGAGCCTTAAAAGGTCCTATTGGAGCACAAAATGGGTGGGTTGCAGTTTGAGCAGCGCCCGCCAAGCCCGACAACCCCAACCCTTCCCCATTCCCGCAATCCGGCGAAGAACCTTTTTTCCGGGCCCAGCAGACTGTCGGAAGAGCGGCAGGCGGTGCTCACCGCCGCCCCACCGTTCACGGGAACGCAACCGCGGCGCCAGCGTACAGAAGCAGCGCCACCAACACCACAGCGGTGAAGCCGACGTGGATCGCGACCAGCGTGGCAAGGACCGCCGCCACCACCGAGGCGCAGGCGTTGATACCCCATGCCCACGGCACGAGCGTTTCGTCGCGGGCCGCGACACGGGCCAGGCCGAGCGGGAACGGCATCCCCATCAGGAACGCCAGCGGCGCGATCAGCAGCGCTGAGATGCCAATCCTGGCCGGATCCGCCAAGGCGATCAGCAGCCTGAAGACCGCCGGCAGCGCCACAAGGTAGATCAGCGAGGCCACCCAGATACCGCTGACGGCTAGCGCCGCCTGCCGCCTGCCGCGATCATCGCCACCGCGCGCGGGCATGCGCTGGGCGTATCGGCTCCCCAGTCCCGCAAAGCAGAGAAAGGCACACAGCACCACCGCGACCGCATAGAGCGGGTGGCTCAAGAACAGGATGAATTTCTGGATGAAGGCGATCTCCACGAACATGAAGCCGAGGCCGACCGCCAGGAAGTAGAAGCCGGCTCGCCATTCGAGCAAGCGCTGCACGGCTTCGCCATGGCAGCCAGGCTCCATGGCAGGCAGCGGCCTGGGGCGGCGCCGCAGGTTCCAGAGCGGGACCACGATCAGCAGCAATGCCGCGGCGGTGGCCTGCAGCAGCGTGGCCACCAGCACCGGATAGCCCCATTCCAGCAAGGGCAGGCCGCCCTGCGCCCTCAGCGACAGCAGTTCAGGCAGCGTGCGCCATTTGAAGAAGTGGAAGAAGTACGGCCTGTCATCGGTGGCGGGTCGCACGTCGAATTTGTAGCGGGACAGGAACCGGTCACGATCGGGGCCGAGCAAGGCAAGCGCGGCGTCGAAGAAGTAGGGCTTGTCCAGCACGTTGTAGCGATTCGCCTGACCGGGCTGGATGCCGGGATAGTACTCGACGTCGAACGAACGGGTGCGGCAGAAGTCGAGCAGGGCGGCAAGGTCCGCTGCGCTGAACTCCCCGTTCTTGACGACCAGCGTGGCCGTCTTCCAGCCGCGGACCAGCGCCAGGCGTCGTGACGGCTCGGGCATGCCCGAGCCTTCCATGGCCGCCACGGCGGTAGCGAGCAGTTTCGGTATGTCACGGGGCGGCAGCGTGACCCAGCGCGTGATCGCGAGCAGGCCGCCAGGCCGGAGATGGCGCAGGTAGCCTTGGAAGGCTTCCACGGTATAGAGATAACTCTCGGAGAGCGCGTACAGTCCCGCCGACGACGTGCTGAATGAATCCAGCAGGGCCACCTGGATGAGGTCATAGCGTGCATTGCTGGCCGCCAGGAATCCGCGCGCCTCGCCGACAAAGGCACGCACGCCGGCCGCACTGTACGGCTTGCCGGAAAACGCGGCGAAACGGCCCTGCACCAGTTCAATCACCTGCGGATTCAACTCCACGGCATCGACCGCGCCGGCCCCGTGATAGAGCGCCTGCAAGACGTCCGCCCCCGCACCGCTGCCCAGCACCAGCACCGTTGGATTCCGCAGCAAGTGGTAGGGTAGGGCAGAGGTGAGGTCGCCCAGGTAGGCAAGCGGTTCGCGCCGGCCGTCATAGCGGTTGAGCGCGCTGAGCCCGTCGCCATCGGTGAACACGGCCAGTTGTGATGGCGGCTCCCGGCTTGCATTGAGGCTCAGTCCCGGCGCGTACCGCAACGGGATCGAGGCGCTCTCGACCACCGTGACCAGGCCGAGGGGACTCGAGCGCTCCGCCACCACGCGCGCGTTGCCGATGCGCAGGGCCTGGCTCAGTTCCTTGTACTCGGACGGACGCAGCGCAATCCAGTCGCCTGGCACGCCGGCCGGCACGATTGCCGCCGACAGCAGCAGCGCCGGCAGCCAGGGCGGATGCCAGCGGCATTCCACGCATGCCAGGGCGGCCGCTGTCATGCCTGCCGTACTGACCAGCCGCAGCGCATCGACCGGGTTCAGCACGAACAGCGCCACGATGATGCCCAGGCAGCCCAGCCCGGCGCCAAGGATGTCGAAGCTGTAGATGCGGGGAACCTCCTGGTTGAAGCGGGAAAAGCTCAGGCAGATACTCGTGGCGGCGCAAAGGAACGGCACGAACAGCAGCAGGTAGATCAGCAACAGGCGCAGCGGCTGCGATGGCTCCCACAGGATTTCCAGAGGGTTGAACGCCACGTGCTGGGCGAGCGCGAAGCAGGCCATCGCGCCGACGCCGAACAGCACGGCGCCGCCGGCGAAGACCGGCACGAAATGGCGGATCAGCGTTTGCCGCGCCAGTGCCACCAGCGCACCCGCCGCGCCATAGCCCAGCAGTGCCACGCTGATCATCATGTAGGCGAAGTGATGCCACTGGATGATGGAGAGCAAGCGCATCAGCAGGATCTCGTAGCCAAGCGCTGCGGCAGAGAGCAAGGCCAGGGCGAACAGTGGCGGTCGTGGCATGAGGTCAGCTTGCAGGGGCCGATGTTCCGCCCTCAGTGCGCGCCAGCCAGCGGCACGAACCTGACCGGCAGGATCTGCCTGGTGGTAACGGTGCCGTCCCCGGACTTTTCGACCAGCAGCAGATACTGCGTCAGGAACTGGGCGCCCACCGGGATCACCATCCGGCCGCCAGGCTTCAGTTGCCGGATCAGCGGCGGCGGAACGTGGCTGGCCGCCGCGGTGACGACGATGGCGTCATAGGGCGCGTGCTCGTCCCAGCCGTAGTAGCCGTCGCCCACCTTGCACGTCACCTGCCGATAGGCCAGTCGCTGCAGGCGGTCGCAGGCCTGCCGCCCCAGCGGCTCAATGATCTCGATCGTGTATACCGCGCGTGCCAGCCCGGCCAGCACCGCCGCCTGGTATCCGGAGCCGGTGCCGATTTCAAGCACGGTGTCGTTGGGCTTGACCATCATCAGGTCAGTCATCAGGGCGACGATATAGGGCTGCGAAATCGTCTGGCCATGGCCGATCGGCAGCGGCCGGTTCTCATAGGCGTGTGGCTTCTGCTCATCCGGCACAAACTCGTGGCGAGGTACCTGCCCCATCACGGCCATGACGCGCGGGTCGATGGCATGCCTGCCCTTCTCGGCGCCGGCGACTGCGGCGACTGCGGCGACCGCGGCGATCTCCCTGACCATGTCGGCACGCTGTGGGGCAAGGGCGTCGGCGGCGACGGCGGTCTGGCAGAGTAAGGCCAGCGCCATGATGGCGATGGAGAGGGGTGGGCGGGGTGCCGATTGCTTCACGAGTGGGACAGGCAAAGAGCCTACGGTCATCGTAGATCATCGGTCTGACTGGCGCAGGCAAGCGACAAAAGAGGTTCCTGCAAATCTGCTAACGACCAGAGCGCGGTCGCCGCCAATCCAGTTTGGTCTGCGGATCCTCAGGAATCGCGGCAAAGGCCGGGTCGCATCGTGACAGTCACGCCGCGCAGCGTTCAAGGAGCGCCTGGGCGGTGGTTACCGGCGCGGTACAGGTGCGATGTCGGCACACGTAGGCTGCCGGCCGGCCGTCGACCGGTTGCCGCCCCTGGCCGACCGGAACGTCTTCGGCGAATGCCAGGACGCGTGCCGGCAGGTAGGCGCGGTGAACGCTTTTCACCAATGGGGCGGCAGCCGCCTTATCGCCGGCAAACAGGATCCCGAGCGCGCCGCGCTGCGCGAAGTCCCTGGCGGCAAGGAGGTGCACGAAGCCGGCCGGGGCCGCGGTGGCGGCAGCCCCATATCGCTGGAACTCTTGCTCGGCGAAGTCACGGTAGCGATCCTCGCCGGTGAGTTCATGCAAGCGCAGGAAGGAGAACACGCTGGCTGAAATGCCCGACGGCCAGGCGCTGTCGTATGGCGCGCGAGGCCTGTGCACCAATGGCTCGGCATCGTGGGACGTGAAATACAGCCCTTCTTCCCAGAACTTATCCAGTATCCGTGCCACGAGTTCGGCTGCGCGATCAAGGTATCGCCTGTCGAAGCAGGATTCGTAGAGATCGATCAGAGCGTTGGCCAGGAAGGCATAGTCTTCCAGGAACCCTGGCACCTTGACTGTGCCGTCCTTCCAGCACCGGTACACGCCGCCGTCCGGCATGGTGAGCTTGTCCTCGATAAAGCCGGCGGCACGCCGTGCGGCGGCGAGGTGTGCGGGGTTGCCCGCCGCCTGGTAAGCCGTGCAAAGCCCCTGGATCATGAGACCGTTCCAGCCGGCGAGAATGTTGTCGTCACGGCCGGGGCGCACACGCTGGGCGCGTGCTGCCAACAGCCGCTCGCGCCAGCCTTCGAGTCGCGCCTCCTCCACGAGGGGCGGCGTGAGCGCACGGTGGAGCACCGATCTGCCGGGTGCAACGTTCCCGCCGTCGGTCACGCCGTAGGCGCGACACGCCAGGGCCCCCTCAGAGTCGCCCAGGACCGCCTTCACCTCGGCCGGCGTCCAGACATAAAAGCGGCCTTCCTCGCCTTCGCTGTCGGCATCTTCGCCAGCATAAAAGCCGCCATCGGGGTGCGTCATGTCCCGCAGAATGTACGCGATAGTCCCCTCGAATACGCGGCGCCAGGCTTGCTTGCCGGTCAGGCGATAGGCGTCCGCGTACAGTTTGACGAGCTGGCCGTTGTCGTAAAGCATCTTTTCGAAGTGGGGCACGGCCCAGCGTTCATCGACACTGTAGCGGGCGAACCCACCACCGAGCTGGTCATGGATGCCGCCGGCCGCCATGCTGTCGAGCGTGCGCTCCAGCGCTTCAAGCAGCGCGGGTTCACCAGTTCGCTGATAGATGCGCAGCACGAGGTCGTAGGCGCTTGCGTTGGGAAACTTGGGCGCTCCGCCCAACCCGCCGTGGATCGGATCCGTATTACGCGCGAGGGCGAGGGCTGTCTGCGCGGGCAGGTCCTCGACTTCCGCGGCTTCACGGCTCAGGTCCGCGTCTTCCAGCAGCCGGAACCCCTGCTGAAACTGCGCGATGGTATCGCGCAGTTCCTGGCGGCGATGCGTCCAGGCTTCGCTCAGGCTCAGCAGCACACGCTCCAACCCGGGGCGCCCGTAGCGGTCCTCCGGCGGAAAGTAGGTGCCACCAAAGAACGGCTCTCCTTGCGGTGTCAGGAACACCGTGAGCGGCCAGCCGCCGCCCTGTCCCATCATCTGGGGGACTTTCTGGTAAATGTCGTCGAGGTCGGGACGTTCCTGCCGGTCAACCTTGATGCTGATGAAACGCTCGTTCATCAGGCCGGCGATCCGGGGATTCTCGAACGATTCGTGCGCCATGACGTGGCACCAATGGCATGTGGCATAGCCGACGGAAAGCAGCACCGGCTTGTCCTCGTCGCGCGCGCGGCGAAACGCCTCTTCGCACCAGGGATACCAGTCGACCGGATTCTCCGCGTGTTGCCGGAGGTAAGGCGAGGTTTCTGTGGCGAGCCGGTTCCTCGTCATGATCTTCAGGCAGGCCAGCGGGACAGCTGTGGCGCAGAACAAGGCGCGCGGCAAGCGCGTGGCTCCCCGGCATACCTCAATGAGCCATACAAAAAAGCACCTTCTGCAGGTGCTCAGTGCTTCCAACCGTGGGCGTCTGCGTCCGAACCGGGTCAGCAACTCATGATCCGGTTCGGACCTGCAGGCTTGTGAGGCCTGCACGATCACGCTTCATATAGGAAGCACGATCGTTTCGCTGACCTACCTCCGCTTTGTCAAGGCGTGTCTCAGTCAGCACTTAAATTATAGGACAGGCGACAATCAGGTCAATCCGAATCTGGCTACCATGGAATCGACTGGCGATCGCGGAAGAAGCCACCGGTGGGGCCATCGTCGGGCAGCGTTGCCAGCCACACCACGGAGTCGATGCCCTGCTCGGGCGAGCGCGGCGCATCGGGGCCGCCCAGGTCGGTGCGACACCAGCCGGGGCACACTGAGTTGACCTTGACGCCCGCATTGCTCATCTCGACGGCCAGGATGCGTGTGACGGCGTTCAGCGCCGTTTTCGAGATTCGGTAGGCTGGCACGCCGCTCCCCATTTCCGCCAGCTGTCCCATGCCCGAAGCCAGGTTGACCACCCGGCCGGCGCGGCTGGCGCGCAACAGCGGCGCCAACGCCTGGGTGACCCGCAGCACGCCGAAAAGATTGATATCGAGGGTGCGGCGCAGGGTCTCGAGCGGCAGTTCGAGCAGGCTGGTGTCGTAGTGGTCGAGCGAAACACCAGCGTTGTTGATCAGCGCGTCCACGCGACCGAAGCGTTCGGTCAGCCAGTTGGCCAGCGCAGCCACCGAGCTGTCTTCCGTAACGTCGAGGGAGTGGCAAGCGATCGGGTGACCCGCAAGCCGGAGCTCTGTCTCCAGCAACTCGAGGTCCGTCGGCCTGCGCGCCGTGGCGACGACCAGATGGCCTTCCACGGTGGCCAGCCGGCGCGCGGCGGCGCGGCCCAAGCCGCGGCTCGCGCCAGTAATGACGGTAACAGGTTGGTTGGGTTGGTTGACCATATCCGGGTCTCCTCGCCGCTCGCGGGGTTGGCATGCCCCGAGCTGCGGCTATTCATCTATACACCGTCGACGGAGACCTGGTGGCAGCGGTTCCCCATGTCCTGGCCTGGCGCGAGACAGGGATGCGAGACAGGGATGCAGGAACAAATGAGGACCGGATTGGTTCTAATTTGCGAATACTGGTGGCGACGATGCTCAGACTCAGCAAGCTGACCGACTACGGCACGGTGATCATGACGCACCTGGCGCGAAACCCGGGCCGGATCTACAGTGCCGCCGAGCTCGCCGGCGCGATCGGCGTGCCGGTACCGACGGCAAGCAAGATCCTGAAGACGCTGGCAAGGCACCACTTGCTGCAGTCTTTGCGCGGCGCCAATGGCGGTTATCTGCTGGCACGGCCGCCGGAACAGATTTCGATCGCACAGGTGATCGACGCCATGGAAGGCCCGGCCGGCGTGACCGAGTGCAGCGTCGCTGCCGGTCTGTGTGCGCAGGAAGGTCTGTGCGCCATCCGCGCCAACTGGCAATCGATCAACAGAGTGATCTTTATGGTGCTTGACGGCGTGACACTGGCAGATATGGCACAACCGGTACTGCACGCGGTAGATATTGGCGCCTTGCACGCCCGACGCGCACACGGGCCGCAAGCTGGCATTTCGTGATGTCGATAACAGTGGCAAGTGAAGCAGAACATGGCAACCCCGGCACGCAAGCTCGATGAACTGATCAGCCAAGGCTATAAGCATGGCTTCTACACGCCCGTGGAGACGGACACGGTGCCGTGCGGGCTGAATGAGGACGTGATCCGCATGATCTCGGCCATCAAGGGCGAGCCGGAATTCATGCGCGAGTGGCGTCTCAAGGCCTTCCGCCACTGGCTGACGATGTCCGAGCCGCACTGGGCGACGGTCAAGCACCCGCCCATCGACTACCAGGCGATTGCTTACTATGCCGCGCCGCGCTCCCAGAAAGCGGGACCAAAGACGCTGGACGAAGTCGATCCGGAGTTGTTGCGTACCTACGAGAAGCTGGGCGTGCCCCTGCACGAGCGTGAACTGCTGGCAGGCGTGGCGGTGGACGCGGTATTCGACAGTGTCTCGGTGGCCACCACCTTCAAGCAGAAACTGGGCGAACTCGGCATCATCTTCTGCTCGTTTTCCGAGGCGGTGCGGGAGCATCCGGCGCTGGTGCAGCAGTATCTCGGCTCGGTCGTGCCCTATACCGACAACTTCTTCGCCTCGCTTAACTCCGCCGTGTTCAGCGACGGATCGTTCTGCTATATCCCGCCAGGGGTGCGCTGCCCGATGGAGCTGTCGACCTACTTCCGCATCAATGCCAGCAACACCGGCCAGTTCGAGCGCACCCTGATCATCGCCGACCAGGGCGCGTACGTCAGCTATCTGGAGGGTTGCACCGCGCCAATGCGCGACGAGAACCAGCTGCATGCCGCAGTGGTCGAGCTGATCGCGCTGGAAGATGCACAGATCAAATACTCGACCGTGCAGAACTGGTATCCGGGCGACAAGGAAGGCAAGGGCGGCATCTACAACTTCGTCACCAAGCGCGGCGACTGCCGCGGCGCGCGCTCGAAGATTTCCTGGACCCAGGTGGAGACCGGCTCCGCCATCACCTGGAAGTATCCAAGCGTGATCTTGCAGGGCGACGACTCGGTCGGCGAGTTCTATTCGGTCGCGCTGACCAATCACTACCAGCAGGCGGACACCGGAACCAAGATGACCCACCTTGGCAGGAATACCAGGAGCACCATCCTTTCCAAGGGCATTTCGGCCGGTCACGGCCAGAATGCCTACCGCGGGCTGGTGAGGATGGCCAGGAGCGCAGTCGGCGCGCGCAACTACTCGCAGTGCGATTCGCTGCTGCTGGGCGACAAATGCGCCGCCCACACCTTCCCTTATATCGAGGTGAAGAACGCCACCGGGCAGGTCGAGCACGAGGCATCGACCTCGCGCATCGGCGAGGACCAGCTGTTCTATTGCCAGAGCCGCGGTGTCAGCGCCGAGGATGCGGTGTCGATGATCGTGAACGGATTCTGCAAGGAAGTCTTCAAGGAGCTGCCGATGGAATTCGCGGTGGAAGCCCAGAAGCTGCTGGGCGTGAGCCTGGAAGGCAGTATCGGGTAACGGTGGCGCGCACGGGGCGCGCTGCGGGCGCATTGGAGAAAGAGGCCAGCCATGCTTGAGATTCGCAAGCTGCACGTCAGCGTCGACGACAAGCCCATCCTGCACGGCATCGACCTCAGCGTGAAGGCCGGCGAGGTGCACGCCATCATGGGCCCCAACGGTTCAGGCAAGAGCACCCTGGCCCATGTACTGGCCGGGCGCGACCGCTTTACCGTGACTGCGGGCGAAGTCCTCTACGACGGTACGAACCTGCTTGGCATGCCGCCTGAAGAGCGCGCCCGCGCTGGCATTTTCCTCGCCTTCCAATATCCGGTGGAGATCCCCGGCGTTTCGAATATCTACCTGCTCAAGGCTGGGCTCAACGCGATTCGCAAGCACCGCGGCGAGCCGGAGCTGGACGCCATGGATTTCCTCGCCCTGGTCAAGGACAAGCTCCAGCTCATGGAGATGGACCAGGACCTGCTTTACCGCTCGGTGAATGAAGGCTTCTCCGGCGGCGAGAAGAAGCGCAACGAGATCCTGCAGATGGCGGTGCTGGAGCCCCGGCTCGCCATTCTGGACGAGACCGACTCCGGTCTCGACATCGATGCGCTCAAGATCGTCGCCAGGGGCATCGAAGCCATGCGCAGCCCGCAACGCGCCATTGTGCTGGTCACGCACTACCAGCGCCTGCTCGATTACATCGTGCCGGATCAGGTTCACGTGCTTGCGCAAGGCCGCATCGCCAAGTCCGGCGGGCCCGAGCTGGCGCGCGAACTGGAGCGCAGCGGCTATGCCGCGATAGAGGCGCAAGCCGTCATCGGGATGGAGTCCTCAGCATGAGCGCAAGCGGACTGGAGCACTATCTCGCCGAGTTCGACCGCGTCGAGGCTGCGCTGCCCGGCCGCCGCCTGGGCTGGCTCGCGCACGCGCGCCGCCAGGCGCTGGATCATTTCGCGCAAGCCGGGTTTCCCACGCTGCGCCAGGAGGACTGGAAATACACCAGCGTGGCCGCACTCGAGAGAAGCCGCTTTGCCGTGGCACTGCCGCAGGCCGGCGACGGCCTGGACGCTGCGGTGGCAGCGCGGATCGAGGCGTTCGCCCTGGCCGGCGCGCACCTGATGGTGTTCGTCAATGGCGTGCACCAGCCGCAATGGTCGCGCATCGGTGCCTTGCCTGCGGGGATTGAGCTCGCCAGCCTCGCCGCGACGCTGGAGCACGCACCGGACTGCCTGGAAGCGCCGCTGCTGCGCGGCGCAAGCCATTACCCGTCCGGTTTCGCCGCCCTGAACATGGCGTTCATGACCGATGGTGCCTGTATCCGCGTGGCGGCCGGAACCGTCGCGGAACAGCCGATCCACTTGCTGTTCCTTGTCACCGCCGGCGAGCTGGCAACCCATGCGCGCAATGTGGTGGTGGCGCAAGCCGGCAGCCGGGTCTGCATCGTCGAGCACCACTCGGGCCTGGATGGCCTGGGCTATTGCACCAATACCCTCACTGACATTGTTGCCGAACGCGATGCGCAGGTCGAACATCACAAGCTGCAGCAGGAGAGCCTCAAGGCCTTCCATCTTGCCGGCGTCAATCTGGACCAGCAGCAGGGTAGCCGCTTCGCCTCCAGTTCCATTGCGCTGGGCAGCGCCCTCGCGCGGGTCGACATCGAAGTCGGGCTGAATGCCGAGCATACCGAATGTTCGCTGGACGGGCTGTATATGACCGCCGGGCGGCAGCATATCGACCACCACACCCGCATCGACCACGCCAGCCCGCACAGCAAGAGTCGCGAGTTGTACAAGGGCGTGCTGGCGGGCGCCTCGCGCGCGGTCTTCAACGGCAAGGTGGTGGTGCATGCCGACGCCCAGCACAGCGACGCCCACCAGTCCAACCGCAACCTGCTGCTGTCGGACCAGGCCGAGGTGGACACCAAGCCGCAGCTGGAGATCTATGCCGACGACGTCAAGTGCGGCCACGGCGCCACCGTCGGCCAGCTCGATGCCGAGCAGATCTACTACCTGCGCTCGCGTGGGATGGACGATGCCGCGGCGCGTGCCCTGCTGACTTTTGCCTTTGCCGAAGAGATTGTCAGCCGGCTCGGCCCCGCCCCATTGCGCACGCGGCTGGAAGCGCTCCTGCGCGGCAAGCTGCCGGAGCCTGTGAAGGAGTTGCCATGAACACGGCAGCGCATGAACTGACGGCCGTGGAACGCGCGGTGCCGCCCGCCGGCCTGGAAGCAGAGCGGCTGCGCCAGGATTTCCCCATCCTGCGCCAGACCGTCAACGGCAAGCCGCTGGTCTATCTGGACAACGCCGCCACCACCCAGAAGCCGCAAAGCGTGATCCATTGCGAAGCGCGTTACTACAGCGCGCTCAACGCCAACATCCACCGCGGCCTGCACACCCTGAGCCAGCGCGCCACCGATGCCTACGAAGCCGCACGCGACGCCGTGCGTGACCTGATCAACGCGGCCGGGCGCGAGGAGATCGTGTTCGTGCGCGGCACCACCGAGGCGATCAACCTGGTGGCGGCAAGCTTCGGCCAGCGCCTGCGCCCGGGCGACGAGATCCTGATCAGTGCGATGGAGCACCACTCCAATATCGTGCCGTGGCAACTGGCGTGCCAGCGCACCGGCGCCTTGCTGCAGGTGGCGCCGATCAACGATGCCGGCGAGCTGATGCTGGAACAGTTCGCGCAGTTGCTCGGCCCCCGCACCAGGCTGGTCGCGTTGGCGCACCTCTCCAACGCGCTCGGCACGGTCAACCCGGTGCGAGACATCATCGAGCTGGCGCATGCCCGGGACATCCCGGTGCTGATCGATGGCGCCCAGGCGGTGCCGCACCTCAAGGTCGACGTACAGGCGCTCGATTGCGATTTCTACGCCTTCTCCGGGCACAAGCTCTACGGCCCCACGGGCGTCGGCGTGCTCTATGGCAAGGCTGCGCTGCTCGATGCCATGCCGCCTTACCAGGGCGGCGGGGACATGATCCGCGAGGTCACGTTCCATAAAACCACTTACAACGATCTTCCCTACAAGTTCGAGGCCGGCACCCCCAATATCGCCGGCGTCATCGGCCTTGGCGCGGCCATCGGGTATGTGCGCGCGGTCGGCCTGGAGGCCATCGCCGCCCACGAGCATGCGCTGCTCGCCTATGCCACCGCGCGGGCGGAGCAGGTCGCCGGGCTGCGCATGATCGGCACGGCAACCGACAAGGCGAGCATCCTCTCGTTCACCCTGGACGGCATCCATGCCCACGATGTCGGCACCATCCTCGATCAGCACGGCGTGGCGGTCCGTGCCGGCCACCATTGCGCCATGCCCGTGATGGAGCGCTTCGGCGTGCCTGCTACGGTGCGCGCGTCCTTCGCGCTGTACAACACGCGTGAAGAAGTGGATGCGCTGTTTGCTGCCGTGCGCGCGGCACAGGAGGTATTCGCCTGATGTCTGACCTGCGCAACCTCTACCAGGAAATGGTGGTCGACCACAGCCGCTCGCCGCGCAATTTCGGGCGGCTGGCGGTAGCGAATCGCAGCGCCGAGGGCTTCAACCCGCTGTGCGGCGACCGGCTGACGCTGTACCTGAGCATCCGCGGCGGAGTGATCGAGGACGCCAGCTTCGAGGGCTCGGGCTGTGCCATCTCCACCGCCTCGGCCTCGCTGATGACAGAAGCGCTCAAGGGCAAGACCGAGGCGGAGGCACGGGCCTTGTTCTCGGGCTTTCACGCGCTGGTGACCGGAGAGCCGGGGCTGGCCAGCTCTCCGATGGGCAAGCTGGAGGTCCTGGCCGGCGTGCGCGAGTTCCCGGCACGCGTGAAGTGCGCAACCCTGGCCTGGCACACCATGCAAGCGGCTTTGGAGAACAGCGCCAGGCCGGTCTCGACGGAGTGAAGCAATGAGCATGATCGATTGGCTGCGCAAGGCCGAGGAACACGAAGACAGGTTCGAGCCTGAGCCGGACAGCCTCGAAGGGCGGGTGATAGCGGCCTTGCGTACGGTGTACGACCCCGAGATCCCGGTCAACATCTACGACCTTGGCCTGGTCTACCAGTTATCGGCGGACGAAGCCAGCGGCAAGGTGGGCATCCGGATGACGCTGACCGCGCCGGGCTGCCCGGTGGCACAGGCCTTCCCGAGTGTGGTGCAGGAGGCCGTGATGGAAGCCAGCGGGGTGAACGAAGTCGAGGTTGAACTGGTATGGGACCCGCCCTGGTCGAGAGCACGAATGAGCGAGGCGGCCCGCCTGGAACTGGGGCTGATCTGAGATGAGCGAGTGGATCGATGTCGCCCGCGCCGAGGACTTCGCGCCGGGCACTTGCCGCAATGTCGATGTCGATGGGGTAGAGGTCGCGGTATTCAATGTGGATGGCCATTACTACGCCATCGAGGCCCTCTGCTCGCACGAGGCCGAGCCGCTTTGCGGCGGCGACCTGGAAGGCCAGGAAGTCGTGTGCCCGCGCCACGGCTCGCATTTTTCCCTGCTGACGGGCGAGGCGCTGTGCCCGCCCGCATACGAGCCGGTGGCGACCTTTCCGGTCCGGGTGGAGGACGGCAAGGTGCAGGTCAGGGACGAGCGCTGAGACAAGCCGGCAATCGCGTCGTCGACCTCCCGTTCCGTCGTGTCAATAGTGTTGCGTTGGCGCTGTGGGGGCTTGAAGCGCTTCGATGAACACAGCATCATGGGCACCTGGCATGCGCAACCGGGAGCCCCGCCTATGCAATATCGCCTTGTGTCCGGCCGGACCCATTGGGACGGCCTGCGTCACCTGGTGTACGCCGCGCTCTGCGCAGTGTCGCTGATGGCCATCCACCCTGCAGCCAGCGCCCAGGAGTTCTATGTACTTGGCGGGCTGCAACAAACGCCGTCGCTGGGAGAGAAGACATATGGCTACACTTATGAATACGCCCATAACCTGACCGACAACGTCTACGCATCCTTCTCTTATCTGAACGAGGGGCACGTTAGCAACCACCATCGCGACGGCCACAGCGCGCAGTTGTGGGGGCGGTGGCTGTCGGCGGACCGGCGCTTTGCTTTCTCGCTTGGCGTCGGTCCGTACCGTTATTTCGATACCACCGTGAAGACCGCCGAAGGCGGCGTGAATGACCAGCATGGGTGGGGCATCCTGATTAGCGCGGCAGGCGCCTGGTATATCAATGGTGGTCCGTGGATCCTGCAGGCGCGATACAACCGTGCGCAGGCATTCGGTAGCATCGACACCAATACCTTCCTGATCGGCGTGGGCTACCAGCTCGATCGGGGGAGCAGGGATGGCCCGGTTGTGCCTCCGCCTTCGTACAGCAGACTGACGACCCACAATGAGTTCACCGTCTTCGGCGGTACCACCATTGTCAATAACTTTGACTCCCCAAGCGGCATAGCCTATGCGGCCGAGTACCGGCGCGGCATCCTGCCGTACGTGGACCTCACGGCCACCTATCTGAACGAGGGCGATGCCCGGGTCGTGCGCCGGCAGGGGCTGGCAGCGCAAGCCTGGCTGGTGCGGCCATTCTTCAATGACCACCTGACGCTTGGTATCGGTTTTGGCCCCTATTTCGCGCGGGACCATGACGACGGTGGCGGCGTCACGCGTACTCTGGGCCTGTTCACCATGTCGGCGAGCTATCGCATCAGCCCGTCCTGGACCACGCGCTTTTCCTGGCATCGCACCGTGACGACCAATAGCCGGGATACCGATGTGATGGTGTTGGGCCTGGGGTATCGGTTCTAGCCTGCCGGAGCATGCGGCCGTGTTCCGCCCACAAGGCCCTGACAGCGGCTTCCGCGGGAAACTCCGTTGTGCTCTCTTGAACACTTGGCGCTACATGCGCCGGATTAACAATCCGGCGAGATCGTTCCACACCCGTACCCGCATTGGATTGAGGAGCGTTGGCTGGCGCTTGGCGCGTGCACATTCCATACTGGAAACGACCAGCGGTGGTGACGGTCGCGTCCTTGACCACCGGCTAGGCCCAGCACGCAACGGGGCGGAGTTAGTATGAAAGCGCTAGGCTTGCTTCTCGCCATGTCAACGGCGGTAGGGTTTGCTCCCTACGCCAGTGCAGATGGATGCCAATATGACATGCAGTGCAAAGGGGAGCGAATTTGCGAGAAGGGGCGGTGCGTCTCGGAGGACCAGAACGCGGAGCAGGCCCCCAAGGCTGTTTCAGCCACGAAAAACGTTCCGACACCCGAGCAACCCACCAAGGTTGCTCCGGCGACGAGAAATGTGCCGGCACCAGGCCAGCCCGCCAAGCCCTTCCCGGCGATGAAGAATGCCCCGGCACCCAAGCACGCCGCCAAGGCCCCCTCGGGGACGAAAAGTGTCCTCACAGATGAGCAAGCCGACAGGGCTTCCCCTGCGATGACGGATGTCCCGGCACCGTCGATCGAGTTTCGTTTTTGCTGCACCAAGGTCGGAAAATTTCCGCTCGACCGGGAACTGGACTCGGACGGCACTTCCGTCAACCAAAGCGGTAGCTGTCATGGGATAACCAGTTACGGGGCGTCTCTCCCAGGTATGCTGTGCAATTGATTGGCGGACCGTTCTGCGGGCCCCACCGTCGTTGAGAGGTCAATGAGTGGTGGCCTAATCCGCAGCCGCCCGAAGTGACGCTCGAAATGCCCGAAGCGGCCAGTGGGGTCGCGCAGGCAAAAGACCGCCCGAGGGCGGTCCTTCCATGTACGGTACTATCGTCTTACTGATGCGCCAAGGAGCAAGGGATGCGGTTTCTCTGGCCCCAAATGCTCTGGCTGCTGGCTTCGCTCCCCCTGCTGGCAGCCGCTTACCTGTACCTGATTACGCGACGCAAGAAAATCGCCCTGTTGTATGGCAGTCTTGCGCTGCCGCGCGCCGCGCTGGCTCGCCATCAACGGCTGCGGCGCCACATCCCGCCGCTGCTCTTTCTCGTCGCGCTGGGCGCGGCCCTGCTGGCTTGCGCCCGTCCTGTCGCGCCCATCACGCTGCCGTCTGACACCATCACCCTGGTGCTGGCCATGGATGTCTCCCGCAGCATGGCGGCGGCCGACGTCGCGCCAACCCGGATCAGCGCCGCCCAGCAAGCTGCACGGGATCTCATCATCGGGCTACCGGCCAGCGTGCGCCTGGGCATTGTCTCCTTTGCCGCCACGGCAATCGTAGTGCTTCCCCCCACCTACAACCGGCTGGACATGCTCGACGCGGTCGATCGCTTCCAGTTGCAGCAGGGCACGGCAACAGGCAGCGGGCTGATCCAGGCGCTGGCGGTATTGTTGCCCGATGATGGCATCGACCTGGAAGCTATCCTCTTCGGCGGCGAGTCGCTTGCGCCCGGCACGGGCGGGAGATCGCTGACGGAGGCAGCCGCGGCGGAAGCCGTCCGCAAGCGCGAGCAGGAGCGGCAGGTGGCGCAGCCGGGCTCTTACCGGCACGGTGCGGTGATCCTGCTCAGTGACGGTCGCCGCACCACCGGCCCGGACCCTCTGGATGCCGCGCGCATGGCTGCTCAGCGCGGCGTGCGCGTCTATACCGTGGGCTTCGGCACGTCACAGGACGCGGGTGCGGCAGTGTCGAGCCTGGATTACACCATGCAGCCGGATGAACCCACCTTGCGCGCGGTCGCGACGCTCACCGGCGGCGAGTACTTCGAGGCTGGCTCGGCCGCGGACCTGACGCGGGTGTATCGCCAGCTGAGCGCCCGTTTCGCACTTGAGCGCAGGGAAATCGAGATCAGCGCATTGCTGGCGGCAGCCTCGTTCGTGCTGCTGGTGGCGGCGTGCGGGCTGTCGCTGCTGTGGTTCTGGCGGTGAACCGAGCGCGCCAGCGATCGGCTCGGCACCAGGCTGGATATCCCGTCAACGCCGTTGAGTCGTGCCTCCCGGCAGTCCGTAGTGGCTAAGAGTCGGTCATGGACCTCTCTTGCGATTTTTAAATCCATTCTTAAAAATCTTCAATTGTCTTTGATGCGGCAGCCGGATAAATTGACTTCGGAGGCCGTGTCCTCTTCTTCCAGAACGCTCCCCGTATCTGGTACGGTTATTCAAAAGCGCGGTATTTCCGCGCTTCTTTTTTTTGCTTCTCTTCATGCTGGATAAAACCGCTGCGCCTGTCGACTTGCAAGCACAGGTTACGCTCGAACGCTGGCGGGTCCGCGAGACAGCGCGAGGTGATCGATTCTTCGTCGGATTCTGTGTAGAGACCCAGACCGGACGTGTGAGTACGGCCATCCGGTCCTTTGACGTTGACACCGGCGTCGGTACCACCGCAAGCGGACGGCGTTACTTGCTGTCGGGCTGGCCATGCTTCGATGCTGAGGCTGAACGCATTTGGGCCCGATTGGCGCATCAGCATGCAATTACCGAAACCAATGATGTCAGTACGGAATACTTGCGCGCCCAGAAAGGCTGACAAGCAAGGTAGGCGCGGGTGCGGATTCCAGGCCGTTGGAATTAGCTTGTTTCGCTGGCCGGACGACGGCCCCCTCCCGATCCAACGCACGTACCCAGTTCAGTCAGCAGATGAGCGAGCCTTGCCTGGGAACCCGTCTCGGTCTTGTTGAAAATCATCTTGAGCTGGCTGCGAGCGGTCTCGTGCCCGATGGACAGCCGCGCACTGGCCTCGGGCAATCCGACTCCCGTTGTGAGCAGGGTCGCCAGGCGAATTTCGGATGGCGTGAGACCAAACAGTTCGCGCAACACGCCCGACAACATGGGCGGCGCAGTGCCGGCCTCGCGTATGGCGACGAGCGCGGCGGGACGCTGCCATTGCCTGGCCAGGCGATGCGCCGGCGGCAACGGCAGCACAATGACGCTTGCGCTTTGTCCGCTGTCGTCGCAGGCATGCGTGGCCTGGGCCGCGACGGCCGCGCCCGGACTGCAAGCCGCGCTCAGCATCTCCGGGAATGACTTTCTCAGGCGCCAACCGTCATGGCGCACCTGCCCCAATGACGCCCCCTGGCTGCCTGGCAACAACCGCCTCACCCAGCGCTCGCCGGAGCCATTGCTGAGCAGCACCTTGCCGTCAGGTGCGAAGACGATCAGGCCGAAGGGGAACTGCTCCAGCACTCGCGCGGACAGTTCGTCCAGCACGCTGGCGTCCTGTGTGCGCTCCCTCAGGCTCAGTGCCTGGCGCAGGTGAGGGATCGCCCAGCCTAGCCTGCGCGCATCGGTAGCCTGGTAGGGCCGGCATCCAATGGGCTTCTGCAGGGAAAAATAGATATCCTGATATGGCTTGCGCTCGACCAGGCAACCCATGACGGAGCCCAGCCTGAACCTGTGCATGAAGTCGCGGTAGAAGGGCAGGCGGATCATGCCGGCCTGGCCCAGGTCGCGCGAGTCGATATACCAGTCCCCCACGGCCATTTGGCGCGTGTATGTCCGCGACGGGTCTTCAGCCTGGTAGTGGCCATTGTAGGCATCGACCAGTTCCTGGTTCAGGTCATGGATCTCGTTGACCCGGAACCGGTGGTTGAGAGGCGTGTACTCGACCAGCGAGGCATGCATGCTTTCACTGGCGTCGCGCAGGCGGGCCAGACTGGACCGCCAGGCGGTCTCGTCAAGAATGCCCTCGTACAGGCCGCGTATGGTCTGGTGCACGGCTTCATCGTTCATTGCCTTCCCCCCTGGATGGCATCGGCTGCGGACCTGCGGGCGCTTGCTTCGCGCGGCCCGTGGCCCGTCTTGCCCTGTCTGGCGCTATCCCCCATTCAGGGGAATGTTCGGACAATACGGGATACGCCGCGCTGCCACTTGCGGTTTCTTGCGCAAATTTTCGGGGGACTGGTCAGGCCTGGCTGGCCGGCGCACCAGCATGGCCCCGAAAGTCGCTTGGTGACGTCCGGCTGAACTTACGGAAGGCGGCGAAGAACTGGGTGTAGGAATCGAATCCGCTGGCGGTTGCCACATCGGCCAGAGGCATATCGGGGTGTCGCCGGATCAGCTTGCGCGCATACTCGATGCGGCACATCAGCACATACTGCCAAAGACTGACCTGGCGCGTCTTGCGGAACATCCGGCACAGATGAAAGGGGCTGATATGGACCGCCGCCGCGATCGCCTCGATGGTGAGCGGCTGGGAGAGGTGGGCGAAGATGAAATCATCCAGCCGCGCGAGCGTATGCCTCGGCAAAAGGCCCCGCTGCGGCGCGACCGCGGGAGTCGTTGTGTTCCGCCCGTTGGCGCCATATAGAAGGCCCACGCGCAAACTGATTGCCAGCAGCAGGGATTGCTCGAAAAGACTACCGCCAACGCTGCCGCCCTTGACGTGGGCGTCCAGGGTCAGGACCAGCTGCACCAGGCCACTGTCGGCCGCTCCGGCGAAGTCGGAGCGCAGATCCTGCGCGCGGCGTTCGTGCGTCTGCTCATGAGCCAGGACAACGGCATCAGGCTGAACGGAAAAATAGACAGCATCCAGCGGGGCTGACCAGGCGCTCGAAAGTGCGTCGCCGGCGGCGCGGAAATAGACCCGGTTTGGCGCCATCGCGCCGTCCAGGCGCCTCCCGTTGAGGTGCCAGCGGATCGGGACGGGATGCCGGTTGACGGGGATGGCCAGGCAGTGCACAGGCATCACCGTGGTGTCCAGGGTGCCGGCGGCCAGGAGATGACGCTCCAGGACAAAGCCGTCCCAGTGAAAAGCACCGCTGCCATAGCGCGGTGTACTGGGAATGGCAGGCACGGTGCCGCTGACCGTAGTGGCCAGCAACTGGGTTCGTGAAGGTGTGTGACCCATCGGATTGGCTCGATTCCACCCGCTTCCGGCGCCATGGCGCGGCGAGTTATTCTGTCTTCGGCATCTGCTGTGCCGTTACCAACTGCCTTTGCTTCAGGCCATATGTATTTGATCCGCGAGTATATACATCCTCAGGCCGCCACAGTCTGTCCTGCCGCCCTCCGACCATCAAGGCCAGACCGCGAACAGATGCCTCACCTGCGATCTTCGGGGTGACCAGCGCCCAGATTTTCCAGCAGGGGCCTGAGTGCATCGATTTCCGAGCCGAAGCCGTTCCAGTCTCCTGCTTTCAGTCGCTCCATCGCGCGGTCATAGTGCTTGAGAGCGTCCCGGGCCTGCGCATTCTCCGAGCCACGGGCGGGTGAGGCCAAGGGGCCGGCCTCCTTGAAGAGCGCCGCGATGGCTTCGTCCAGAGTGTTTTCCATCACCACACGATCACCATAGGCAGCGATGACGCGCTTCAATTCGGGCAGCTGGCCGGACGCCGCACGCAGGTAGAGCGGGGACAAATACAGAATTGAGTTCTCGATCGGCACCACCAGAAGATGCCCGCGGATGACGCGGGAACCCATTTGGTTCCATAGCGAGATCTGCTGCGAGATTTCCGTATTCTGCTGGATGCGTGCCTCGATCTGGAAGGGACCGAAGACCAGTTTTTCCTTGGGGAAAGCGTAGACGACGAGTTTGCCGTACTCGGGCGGATCGCATCGCGCCACCAGCCAGGCGATCATATTGTCGCGTTGACTCGGCACCATTGGCAGCATGAGGATAAACTCGGCCTGGGCTTCGCCAGGGAGCCGCATGATCATGTAGTAGGGAGCCATCGGCGGCATTGCCGCGCCGGGGGCCTTGCCGCCGTCGATGCCGGCCAACCCCCGGGGAAATTGCCAAAGATCCTCGCGGTTGTAGAAGACCTCGGGCGCGTCCATATGGTAGGCGCCGTAGAGCCTCGCCTGGATCCGGAAGAGGTCCTCGGGATAGCGAATGTGCTGCATCAGGTCCGGCGGCATGGCTGCCAGAGGCTTGAACAGGTCCGGGAAGATGCGCTGGTACGTCCGCAGGATCGGGTCGGCGGGATCACTGACATAGAAGCCGACGGCGCCGTCATAGGCATCGATCACCACCTTGACTGCATTACGAATGTAGTTTGCGTCGGCGCCGAAACCTGGTTGGGAGTAGGGGAACCAGCGACTGGTGGTATAGGCGTCCTGAATCCAATAGAGTCTTCCACCGCTGGCAACGATATACGGGTCCTGGTCCAGGCTCAGAAATGGGGCGATGGTGTGTACCCGATCCTGGATATTGCGACGAATCAGGATCCGGCTGTTGTCCGTGACATATCCGGTAAGCAGGATGTTGGGATCGTCGAGCTGCCAGGCAAACAGGGTCCGTTGCGCAATGCTGCCGATCGCCATCCCGTCGCGACCCGTGTAGACCGTGTAGGTATTGTCCTTTCCCTTCGGGTAGTCAAATTCCGGCACACGGCCTTTTACGATGACATAGTCGAGCCGGCCTTCACCGAAGTAGATGCGCGGTTCCCCGATGATCGGGCCGCCACTGGCGACTGGTGGAATGTCCCGCAGGTAAAGGGAAGGCAGACCTTCCGTCGATTTCTCGTTGACCGGCGACATGACGATGCCACTGCCGTGGGTGAACAGCAGGTGCAGGTTAACCCAGGTCTTTGCATTCGCCGGAAGCATCGCTGGTTCCAGTTCGCGGGCGGACAGCATCACCTGCCGGTAGCCGCTTTCAAGCCGGTAGCGGTCGATGTCCAGGGCGAGGAACTTGTAGTAGGTCCTGATCTCCTGCAGCTGTGCATAGGTATCCAGCAGCGGCTCCACGTCCCATAGGCGGATATTGTCGATGGTCGCCCGATTGGACTGGATCGAGGCGAGATTCAGTGCCTGCTCGGCCGGGAACGGCTTTACCTCGATTTGCTCGAGGCCATAGGCCCTCCGGGTCAACGCGATATTGTGCGCAATATATGGCGCTTCCAGCTCCAGCTCGCTCGGCTTGACATAGAAACGCTGGAACAGCATCGGGTAGATCAGGCCAAGCAGGAATGAGCCACCCAACACAGCGAAGGCCGCGGCGACCGGGACTCTATAGTCGCGCAGGCGAATATTGGCCCACACGACGATGGCTGCGGCGATTGCGGCGCCCATGAGCAGCCATAAGACTGGCAACTCTACGTGGAGGTCCGTATAGCTGGCGCCAATCACGACACCGTTGTCGCCGTAAAGCAGCAAATAGCGATCGAGCCAGTAGGACCATGCCTTCAGCACGAAGAACAGGCCGAGGAGGACAGAGCCATGCGCCGCGGCGGCGGGGGAGAGCCTTGGGGCGGGCGGTGCGAGCGCAATGTCGCCGTACAGCCCATAAATCATGCCTGAGATGGCCGCGCTGCAAAGCAGCAGCCAATACAGCCAGCTCTTGAGCGCAATATAGACGGGCAACGAGAAGAGATAGAAGCCGATGTCCTTGCCGAAGATCGGATCCCGCTCGCCGAAGGGCACTTGATGCAGGAAGCGAAGCGCCATGTCCCATTGCGGGATTTCACTGCCGGCGATGACCAGTCCGAGGATGACAGCAGCGCTGGCGATGCTGGTGCGCCACGGGATGCGCGCTGCGACGTCGCCGGGCTCGCCAAAGAATTGCGGTCTTCCGGAAGGTGCTGCCAGCAGGCGAGGGCCGCTCGCATAATGATGCGCCAGGAATCCCGTCACCCATATGGTGCCCGCCGAGATAACAAACACGGCAACAAAAATGAGCACCTGGGCGGACAGTTTGATCCGGAAAACGCTGGCGTAACCGACCGAGGAGAACCATAGCCAATCGACCAGAATGTCGGCAAAGCGCCCAAGACCAATCAGGCCGACGGCGGCGGCTACAGCGGCGATTGCATAGAATTTCAGGCGCATGCCGGATTCCCCCGTGCTGACACGCATCGCCCCCGTGAGGCAGGGAAGTATCTTGGGATCAACTTCCTCCCCGCCTCGAAATGTATTGGCAAAACGGCTTTATCGCACTAAGCCTCGGCTTGGGTCGGTCAGAGACGACACCATTGACTTCTTGCTGCGTCCTGACAGAGAGTGAGTACGGATTCTCGGCCTGTTCTCCGGCTGCTCTCGCCAACGCGAGTATAGTCACGAATGGCTCTCGCGCGGGCGTGGGTGTGGGAGAGTTCCCGCACAAGCGCTGACGCAGTGCGACCGCACGCTGCCCACAGGAGTCCCCCCATCGCTCTGTGCCGCATTGCGCTCCAGCATGATTTCGCAGGCCCGCTTCTCCGTCCGTTTATTTGGCGAGTTCCAGCTCGACGGCGCCGACGCGCCCCTGTTCAACGCAAATGCCTCCCGCTTGCAGGCGCTGCTCGCCTGCCTTGTCCTGCATCGCGACGCACCGCAGACGCGGCAGCAGCTCGCCGTGTTGTTCTGGCCTGATTCCTCGCAGGCACAGGCGCGCAATGCCCTGCGTCAACTGCTGTTTCAGCTGCGCAAGACCTGGCCGGAGGCAGATCAGTTTGTCCATGCCGATGCGCAAACGGTGCGATGGCTGCCAGATTCGGCGCTCGACCTCGATGTAGCGCAGTTCCAGTCCGCGCTTGGGGCTGCGGCAAGGTCATCAAGGCACGGCGACGCGGGCGCGGAAGAAGAGTGGCTGACGCATGCCGCGGATCTCTATCGCGGTGACCTGCTGGCCAACTGCTACGACGAGTGGATCCACCCCGAGCGCGAAAGGTTGCGCGAACAGTGCATCGCGGCGCTCGCGCGCCTCGGTCAACTGAGTGAGGACCGGCGAGACTATGCCAAGTCGTTGAAGTACACACAGCAGCTGCAGCGGCTCGACCCGTGCCGCGAACCCACCTGCCTGGCGCTGATGCGCCTGCATGCGCTGAACCACGATCACGCATCGGCCATGCGCGCCTATCGCAGCTGCGTGGAAACACTCGCTCGCGAATTGGGTGTCCTGCCCGGTGAACTCATGCGCGAAGCCTATGCGCGGCTGGCTGCGCAGGCCGCGTCAATGCAGCGCCAACGTCCGCGCGATGCGATGTTGCCAATGATTGGCCGGCAGGGGGAATGGCGCCGGCTGCTTGAGGTCTGGCAGCGTGCCCAGCTGGGCGACAGGCAATTTGTCCTGGTCCTGGGCGAAGCCGGCATCGGCAAATCGCGCCTGGCGGAGGAACTGCTCGTCCATCTGGCCGAGCAAGGCATCACCGTGGCGCATTCGCGCGCCTATGCGGCCGAGGGACAGCTCGCCTTTGCGCCGGTAACCGGTTGGCTGCGCAGCCCTGCCCTGAGTGGCGCGATCGGCAAGCTCGACAGTCTGTGGCTGACCGAGGTCACGCGCCTGTTGCCCGAACTCCTCACGCAGCAATCCGGACTGTCGCCGCCGTCGCCGCTTACCGAATACTGGCAACGCCAACGGTTCTTCGAGGCGCTTGCGCGAGCGGTGCTTGCAGCAGGCGGGCCGCTGCTGTTGCTGCTCGACGACCTGCAATGGTGCGACGGCGAGACGCTCGAATGGCTGCGCTTCCTGATGCGTTTCGACGCGACGGCAAGGCTCATGGTCGTCGCAACCGCGCGGCCCGAGGAAATCATGCCGCGACACGCGGCGAACCGGCTGCTGGACGCACTGCGCCGCGACGACCAGTTCATCGAGATCTCATTGGGGACACTCGACGCCGCCGAAACGGCAAAGATAGCGGCCCAGATCCTGGACCGGCCGCTGGCCGACACGGAGGCGACCCGGCTGTTCGAAGAGAGCGAAGGCAACCCGTTGTTTGCGGTTGAAATGATGCGGGCACGCTCCGACGCCATGCCGGTCGGGGACGCACAGGGCGGAATGGCGCCGAGGTTGCCGCCCAAGGTTTACACCATCATCTCGAACCGGCTGGCACAGCTTGCTCCGGGCGCCCGCGATATCGTCGGGGTTGCGGCAATCATTGGACGGGCATTCACGACCGACATTCTCGCCCAGGCCAGCGACCTCGGCGAGGATGCCCTGGCAGGCGCGCTGGACGAGTTGTGGCAGCGGCGCATCGTGCGCCAGACCGACGGCGGCGGCCTGGCGTTTGACTTCAGCCATGACAAGATCCGCGACGTGGCATACGCCGAAGTGAGCCCGCTGCAGCGCCGCCGCCTGCATTTGCGCGTGGCGCGAGCGCTCGAACAGGCATCAGGCGATGCGCCCGACGCGGCCAGCGCGCAGATCGCCTCGCACTATGAGCAGGCGGGCCTGGCGGCCCAGGCGGCGGCATTCTATCGGCGTGCGGCCGGCGTTGCGCAGAGTGTTTATGCCTATGACGATGCCATTGCATTGCTGACGCGCGGGCTGGTGCAAGCGGACCGGATTGCCGATCCGCAGGAGCGCGCCAGTCAATCTCTGGCCCTGCAGCTCGACCTTGCGCCACCGATTCGCATCGCGCGGGGCTGGGCAGCCCCGGAACTGGAGGCGCCGCTGCGACGCGCGGTGGAACTGAGCCGGCTGGCGGGTGACACCAGTCAGCAGGCACGCGCCCAGGCCAGCCTTTCATTCTTCCTGGCAGTGAAGGCGGAACTTGCACAGGCACGTAGCCTGAGCGAAGAACTGATTGCGGGATTGGGGCCGGCGGGCTCCGATACTTACTCTGTGATGGCATGGACCAGCGTCATGGGTAGTCTGGTCCAGCAAGGCGACTGGATGGCTGCCGAGCCCGCGTATCAACGCGCGCACCGCGCCTATGACGAAGCCCAACACGCCGAGCATGCGTCGCTGATGGGCGCTAACTTCGGCGTGCTGGCCGCCGCGTGGTCGGCGCACGCATTGTGGTTCAGGGGGCTTGCCGATCAGGCCCTGCGGCGTGGACAGGAAGCGCTGGAGATGGCCAACCGGCTAGCACACCCGTTCTCCCAGGCGCTCGCGCTGTCATATCTCGCGACGCAGCATGCGCTGCGACATGAGCACGGTCTCACGCTGCACTATGCCCGGCTGGCACACGAGATCGCCGAGCAGTACCACGTAGGTTACTACCTCGCCTGGGCGGGCATGCTGCTCGCCTGGGCGAACGCGAAACAGTCGCCCGGTGCCGATGCCGTGGTGGCGATGCAGGCGGCGATCGAGGGTTTCCACGCGACGGGCGCACGCCTGCGTCTGCCGCTCTATCTGGCCATGCTGGCTGAATGCCTGGGCGACATAGGCGAGACCGAGGCAGCGCTGGCGGCTTTGGACCAGGCGTTCGAATGTGCCGGACGCACTGGCGAGCACTGGGTGGACGCCGAGCTGTACCGTCTGCGCGGTGAATTGCTGCTGCGCAGCAGTGCCAACCTTGCCGAAGCCGAGTCATCGTTGAGCAAGGCGATCGAAATCGCCACAGCCCAACGCGCGCTCCCGCTTGAACTGCGTGCCGCCCTGTCATGGGCAACGCTGCGGGCTTCGCAGCGGCGCGCAAATCCGCATGAGGTGGTCGAAGCGTCGCTTGCGCGATTCACCGAGGGCTTTGATCAGCCCGACATCGTCAAGGCACGGGCGTTACTCGCGCGTTAGTTCCGGCTCGGCCGCCGCGCGCCGTCGGGAGGCGGGATTCCCCATGTAACGGCTCACCTAACGCTTTCGAAACGCCGAGGTTGCTAAAACTCCTGCATACCAGCCGGACAGGAGGCGATCATGGAAACTTCGTTGAGCGAACCCGTCGCAACCGCGCTCAAGGCGCATTTTCGGGGACAACTGATTCAGCCGGGCGATGCGGCCTACGACCAGGCGCGTGCTGTCTACAACGGCATGATCGACAAGCGCCCTGCGATCATCGCGCGCTGCGTCGATGTTGCGGACGTCATGGCGGCGGTGAACGCCGCGCGCGACGGCGGGATGCTGCTGGCCGTGCGTGGCGGCGCGCACAATGGCGCCGGGCTCGGCACATGCGATGGTGGGCTGGTGATCGACCTGTCGCCAATGAAGGGCGTGTTTGTCGATGCCGGACGCAAGACGCTGCGGGTTGGCGGTGGCTGCACCTGGGGCGATGTAGACCACGCCGCCAGTGCCTACGGGATGGCGACACCGAGTGGCTTCATCTCGACCACTGGTGTGGGCGGACTGACGCTCGGCGGCGGCATCGGCTACCTCAGCCGCGCCTACGGCCTGACGATCGACAATCTGCTCAGCGCCGAGGTCGTGCTGGCCGACGGGCGCATCGTCACCGCAAGCGACGACGAAAACGCCGACCTGTTCTGGGCGTTGCGCGGCGGCGGCGGCAACTTCGGCGTGGTGACGTCGTTCGAGTTCAAGGCTCATCCCGTTGCCACGGTCTATGGCGGCCCGATGCTGTGGCCGATGGAGCAGGCACGCGAGCTGATGAAATGGTGGCGCGACTTCATCCTGGGCGCGCCGCAGGACATCAATGGCTGGTTTGGTTTCGTCACGGTGCCGCCCGCAGCGCCCTTCCCGGACGAAGTCCACCTGCAGAAGATGTGCGCCGTGGTGTGGTGCTATACCGGCCCGCTCGATCAGGCCGAAACGCATTTCCGTCCGATTCGCGAGGCCATGCCGCCAGCCGTGGACTTTGCCGGGCCAGTCCCCTGGCCAGTCCTGCAGAGCCTGTTCGACGGACTGTATCCGGCGGGCTTGCAGTGGTACTGGAAAGCCGACTTTGTCAGCGACCTGAGCGACAAGGCCATCGATCTGCACATCAAGTACGCGCAGCAGTTGCCGTCGATGCACTCGACCATGCACCTGTATCCGATCAATGGTGCGGCGCATCGCGCCGGATGCGATGAAACGGCCTTCAGCTACCGCGATGCCAGCTTTGCCAGCGTGATTGTCGGCGTGGATCCCGACCCGGCCAACAACGATCGCATCGTGCAGTGGGCGAAGGACTACTGGCTGGCCCTGCATCCGTACTCTGCTGGCGGCGGCTACCTCAACATGATGATGGACGAGGGCAATGACAACGTGAAGGCGTCCTATCGCGACAACTATGCGCGGCTGGCGCAGATCAAGCGCAAGTACGACCCGGCCAACCTGTTCCGTGTGAACCAGAACATCAGGCCCGCCTGACGCAACACGCTTGCGATTCGGGGCGCAGGTACACGTTGCGCCCCGATCCAGAAGTCCGGCGCGGGGCTGCTGCCACGATGGGATGGCAGCCGCCCCGCGCCAGGCAATGGCTTGCACGGCAGAGGCGATCCCGTGCGCGCCGTGCCGTTCCGTGGATGATCGCCTGCACGAGGAGTGCCGTCGCGGCAACGCCGCTGACACGCCTGTTGGAGATAGCAATGCACAAGACTCTCGCCAAGACCCTGCTTGCCGCTGCCGCACTTGCCGCCGGGCTCAGCCAGGCCGCCCACGCCGGTGCCTATGCTGATGCGCTGATCGTTGCCGCGCCGGGACACAACGGCCAGCGCGACGCCTTTACCGATGGCGCGCACCGCCCGGCCACCGAGGCCACACTGTTGCCCGTGGTCGCGCAGCAGGGCCGGTCCGTGTGCGTGGTCCGTGGCTTTGATCCATACCAGGACGGCACGCGCAAGCCTGATCCTTACACCGATGGCGGCCGCATCAGCTCGCGCGATGGCTTCACCGACGGCGCGCGCAGCGATGTGCGCGACAGCGGGGTATGCCTGTCCTGAGCAGGGCAGGGCAACGGGGCGATTCTTAAAGGCCGTCAGCTTGCCAGGAGCCGACGTTCGAATGACCGAGGGAGCGCGGGAGCAACGGCGCTTCATGGCCGGGTACGGCCCAATGCCGTGCGCAACCCGATTGTTTCTCCTGGATCGGCTGCGTAGGGCAGAAGCCGACCACAAGGGACATTCGGGTTTTCTGGATAGCAGCCATTCGTTCTAGATGCCCCGCTCGGCCTTTCCCGGAGTTCCGCAGACAGCGCTCTTAACGTTCCTTGGTTAGACTTTCGGCCTGTCGCCGGACCCTGGCAAGACCGCTAGCCGGCCAAGCCCCCTAGTTACACTTCGGTCTGCTCAGCCATCTCGAGCGCATCGTCCACTTCGATGCCAAGGTGGCGCACTGTGCTCTCAAGCTTGGTATGGCCGAGAAGCAGTTGAACGGCTCGCTGATTCTTTGTACGCCGGTAAATCAGCGCTGCTTTGGTGCGCCGGATGGAATGCGTTCCATAAGCTGAATCGTCTAGGCCAATGGAGGCGATCCAGCGATGCACGATCCTCGCATACTGTCGCGTTGACAGGTGCGGCGATGCGTGCAAACGACTCGGAAAGAGATAGTCGTACAGCTTAAGTCCGCGAGCCTGAATCCAACACTGAACGCTTTGGCGAGTTTGTTCTGTGATTTCGAACTGCACTGGCCGCTGAGTCGTACGGATTGCCGGCCCATCAGAGGCGATCTTCCCAGCGTACATTCCTACGATCTCATTGACGGCACCGGCTACTTTCACCACGTCGATGCGGCGCTTGACTATGGAGAGGCAAAGGCTCGCGATGACATTGCTACCTTGTCGCAAAAAGTAAATTGGAGACATTCGCCCGTAGAAGCGGACGTTTCAATGCGAGTGGCATGGCTGCTTGAAGATCCTGCACAATCCGAGCTTTCCCACCGTAGTCAATGAAACTCTACCGCTCGAATCTGCAAGCGGTCCGACCCAAGGCGGCGTGATGTTGTTCCTCGCACTCGGATCGAAATGAAGCTGTCTTGTAAGGAGGGCCGCTCAGGAGCGCCATGTCCTGGGGAGCGGTTGCCATGAGCCTGCAGATCACGCGCAGGACCGGCGGCGGAGCGACGGTTCGCACCAGGGTTGGATATCGCTACACGGTAACGCCCGGTACGATTGCGAAGGCGTGCTGGCTCACGTGGATATTCCGCCAGAACAGCCATTCCGCGCGTCGCTCAGTCACCCACTAGGGTGTCAGGCTGGCGTCTGCTCGATCGTGGCCGTTCCACGTCAGGCGCCACGCCATATTTGGGGTTTTCTCAACCAGCCCATGGTCCTGCAGGAGCAGGAGATGGTGGGCTAGCCTGGAAGGATCGACATTGCCAAGGGCCTTGCCAAGCTGAAGATCGGTCATCGAGGCCTGGACCCCGGCCCGTAGCGCCAGGAGGATTCTGTCCAGCAAAGACTTGTCTCGCTGCATCTTGCACCTCGGATCTTATTGGCTTGCGCCGTGTATTGTCGCTTCGTGGATGGGAGTGCTATGTGGAGCCAAAGCTTGTACTCTCGTTCGGACCTGGATGAAGAGGAAGATGGCCCATTCCACGGTGGCGTCAACAGTGGTCGCTATTTCGGGGGCGCGGAAACGCCGGATTCGCTCAGGACTTGTGACGATAGTTGATGCGCCCCTTTGTCAGATC